>JAWOBX010000009.1:0-5967 GCA_046484125.1 Dehalococcoidia bacterium
GTCAATTCGTGAACTGGGCGGAAAGGCTATAGCGGTCACCTGCGATGTTAGAGAGAGCGACCAGGTGGATGCAATGGTCGACAAAACCCTGAAGGAGTTTGGCAGGATAGATATTCTGGTTAACAATGCCGGAAGCGGGATGTTCAGCGGAGTGACCAGGATGAGCCGGGATACTTTCGAGGCGGATATAACAGAGAACCTGATTAGCACGTTTCTCTGCAGCAAAGCCGTCGCCCCCGGCATGCTCGAACAGAAATCGGGCTGTATCATCAACATCTCTACGAAGGAATCGCAAGTGCCTGCCATGGGACTTTCCGCCTATGCCGCATCAAAGGCGGGGATCAACTCGTTCACCCTGACCCTTGCCTGGGAACTGGGTCCGTACGTGCGGGTAAATGCCATTCTGCCCGGGGCGATTATGACCGAGACCAACGCACCCATTTTCGAACCCATCGAAACCCAGCTCGCGGAATTGAGTCCGCTCAATCGTCTGGGCGAGCCGGAGGATGTAGCGGCGATGGCCCTGTTCCTGGCCTCACCCGCCTCCGAATGGATAACGGGCAGGCTGTTCCCGGTCGACGGCGGGGCTGAATGGTCCTCCCAGGTGATGGGAGCCATGGTCAGGGAACTTTTATAGTAAGTGTGACTGGATAACACCACTGTATTAATGTGGCAGCGAAGTTGATTAATTCGTATGAGCAGGAAAAACCTCTGATGTTTGTCCGCGGTACGAACGGGTAATGTTGGAACTTTTTTCAGGGAGGGAACATGAACGAGAGTGGCGAGCAGGGCGAGGAGCTGGTTCGAACGGTGTGCCATTCCGCCTGTGGAATGGTATGCGGGCTTCTGGCTCATGTCAAAGATGGCGTACTGACCAAGGTCGAACCGGCGCCCATGCCGGAACCACGGCACCAGCACATATGTGCGAGGGGACTTTCCACTATCCAGATGGTTTACCACCCGGACAGGCTGAAGTATCCCCTGAAGCGGGCAGGCGAGAGGGGGGAGGGGAAATGGGAGCGCATCTCCTGGGATGAGGCGCTTGATACGATAGCCACCAGGCTTACTGAAATCGGCGATAAATATGGTTACCGTTCACTGATGTGGTGCGTTGCCACCATCGGCGGCCTGGATCTTATGTATGCCAGTCTGGCGGGAACCCTGAACGGAACGTTTGTAAGTATTATCGGAGATGGCGATTCCGCTGGTCCGTGCGGCGATATGGCCAGCTTTGGTGCCATCTGGGGAGACAAGTACCTTACCGGGATGGAAAACCCCAGCCTTTGCATCTTATGGGGGACGAACCCGGCAGAGACCAGCCCTTTCGCTATGCGACAGCTCAGGGATTATCGGGAACGAGGAGCCAGGATGGTTGTCATTGATCCACGTTTTACCCCGACCGCCGCGAAAGCGGATCAATACATACGAATCCGGCCCGGTACGGATGTGGCGCTTGCTCTCGGGATGATCAATGTCATCCTGGAAAACGGATTGCAGGATGAGAGGTTTATTACAGAGCATACAGTCGGTCCGTTTCTGGTCGACGGCCGCACCGGACTATTCGTCAGGGAGAAAGATTTAGTAGCCGACGGCTCAGAGCAAAGATATATGGTCTGGGATAAAGCAGCCGGTGGCCCACGTCCATCCGATGTGCCCGGAGAAACACCGCCGATTTTCGGAGTCTATGATGTCAATGGCATAGAGTGCCGGCCGGCCTTCCAGTTACTGGCCGATTTGATTAAAGAGTATACGCCTGAAAAAACCTCGGAGATTACAGATGTTCCTGCCGACATCATCCGTGAGCTGGCCCTTGATCACGTGAGGTGCAAGCCGGTTGCGAATTACAGGGGAATGGGTGTGCAGAGGACTTTTCATGGCGATTTGATGTTTCGGGCTGTTGCCACGCTGGGGGCCATTACCGGGAACATTCACCCCGAAGCGCCACAACTACCGGTTTACGAGCTTTACATGTATCTTCACGGCATCATGACCTGCAACATTATGCCGATTCTTAAAGCATACGATGCCATCGATAAGGGGGATCCCTATCCTGTAAAGGCGCTCTGGATTGCCAAACAGAACTGGGTAAATCAGCTTCCGGAGGCCAACCGCGTTACCCGGGAGATATTTCCGAAGCTCGATTTCATCGTGGTGGCGGATATCTTCATGACCGCCAGCGCGCGTTACGCGGATATAGTCCTGCCTTCCTGTACTTTCTATGAGCAGATGGACCTGGTGCCTCCCATCAATGTGACCCCAGCTATGCCGGACTATTTCCAGTTACAACACCGGGTCATCGACCCCCTCCACGAATGTAAGACGGACAGTCAGATAGTAAGAGAGCTGGCCCGGCGCATGAAACTGGGCGAATACTTCGAAAACAGTGATGAGCAATTGATCGAAATGCTGCTTGCGCAGGGATATCCCGCGGAGATGGGTATTACAACGGAGAAGCTGAAGAAGGGGGCAGTCAAGGCACCGCTTCGTCCCGGGTTCCCCGCCTTTCTCACGCCCTCGGGCAAGATGGAATTCTACTGCGAGCGGATTGTCGAAAGCGGGCAGCAACTGCCCTGCTATATAGAACCAATGGAAAGTGCCAGGAAACCGCTGGCTGAGAAGTACCCTCTGACGTTCTTTACCACTCATACCCGATATCGAACTCATTCCACTCTGGCCAATGCGGGCTGGCTCCGGGAACTGGAGCCGGAGCCCTTACTTGAGATGAATACGCTGGATGCCGAAAACAGGCAGGTCCGCGACGGCGACCTGGTTCAGGTCTTCAATGACCGGGGCACGGTCAAACTTAAGGCAAGGGTACATGAAGGAATACAGCAGGGCACGGTAAATGTGGCGCAGGGGTGGTGGCCCGAGGATTTCGCCGAAGGCAGTCATCAGGAACTGACGCATAGCGCGGTCAACCGGGTCCAGGAGATGATTTACGAACCGAATTCGGCGCTTTACGATGTCCTGGTGGAAGTCCGGAAGGTGCAGGAGGGTTAAGATGAATACGCGATATGGATTGGTGATCGATCTGGACCGTTGTACCGGGTGTCAGACTTGCGTGATTGCCTGCAAGATGGAACACGGGCTGGAAGGTTGTTCCGGTATTCGGGTGGAGACCATTGGTGGACAGTACCGCGACACGCCGGCCGGCACGTATCCCGATTTCAGCATGTATTATCTTCCCATACCCTGTATGCATTGCGCCGAGGCACCATGCCTGGCCGCCTGCCCGACCGATGCAATTTACCGGCGCAGAAACGGCGTCGTGCTGATTGATGAGACGAGATGTGATGGTTGCCAGATGTGCCTGGAAGCATGCCCCTACGAAGTCCTGGTTTATAACGGGCAAAATAACAAGGTATGGAAGTGCGATCTATGTGCCCATCGGATTGATCAGGGAGTGGAGCCGTTCTGCGTCTTATGCTGTGAACCAGGGGCCATGTTCTTTGGGGATATTACCGATCCTTCTTCTCAGGCATATCAATGGGCGGAGAGAAGAGAGGCTTATATGCTCAATCCGGAAAAAGGAACCGAGCCGGGAGTCCGTTACTGCCCTGTAAGAGAGCGCCGGCCTCGGACGGATTCCGCTTCTACTGGTATTCAACCAGGCTGATCAGTAATTATAAGCCGTAACCCGTATCCGCAACAATCAATTAACATTAGAAATTTTTGAATACACAGGAGGAAGACTTATGACCACCTTTCCCAGGGATGAGGTTAAGAGAGCCATAGACGGCTTACTCGAAACAAGGGCGAAAGTCGAAGCCGGTGAGCTTGGCTGGGATGCTCTTGCCGATCATTTCACTGAGGATGCTACCTATATCGATCCTGCGTGGGGGAGATTCGTGGGCCTTGATAATATACGCAGGTTTATGCGCGACAGCATGAAGGGCCTGGATGGGTGGACCTTCCCGGTAGAATGGGTCATCATAGACGGCAACCGGGTTGTTACAAAATTCTGGAACCGGCTGCCGGGCCAGCGCCCGGATGGCAGTTTTTATCAGGCCCCCGGCTTTCAGGAGATAATTTACGCCGGCGATGGGAAATTCTCATACGACGAAGATCTCCTCAACATGGTCCATGTCATGGAAATCATTCAGGAGTCAGGCTGGGTACCTGGTCCCGAGGTCAAGATGCCTGAGAATGTCGTAAGATAGGTATCAAAGCCGCTTCGATAATTACCGCTCATCTAATCGATTATTCGCCAATCGCTGGCATAGATATTCATTCTCTGGCCGCGCACGAACCCGACCAGCGTAAGCCCCATTTCTCCAGCGTTGCGTACGGCCATATCAGTCGGCGCTGAGCGGGAGATGAGGATAGGAATGCCCTGTCTGGCCACCTTGGAGGCTATCTCAGAGCTGACCCGGCCACTGGTGAGCATTATCCGGTCCCGCATCTGGATTGACTCCCACAGGCATTCCCCGATTATCTTGTCGATGGCGTTATGCCGGCCGATGTCCTCGGTAAACAGTATGATCTCTTCTCCATCCGATAGCGCCGCGCTGTGGACCCCTCCCGTCTCCCGAAATACTTCAGAGCGGTTCTGGAATTCCCGCATCAGCGAATATACCCGGGATAGAGCGATTGCGGTTTTTGACTCCATCTTCGCCTTCCCGGCGTTATCGGCGATGGAACTCAGGTTAATCCCCTTTCCACCGCTGGAAGTGATGTATCGCATCGAGACGGGATCTCGATCAGGCGGGGACGGTTCGCCTGTTTCAATCCTGACAGACCGTTTTTCCTCATCAAGGAGTACTTTTTCGATCTCATCTTTAACGGAAATGATTCCCTCGGAGAGGAGAAAGCCCAGAGCCAGATATTGAAGTTTGGCGGGGGAGCAAAGAAGCGTAGTGAGTTCCTGCCCGTTAATGATTATTGTCAGACCATGTTCCCTGGCGAGAATCTCGTCTTTTTCGATTCGCTCTGCCTCTGTAACACCGGTGACGGTAATTCTGGCGGTCTCCTGGCGCATTTCTATCCTGATGACATGAATTTATAATCCTGCGCCGCATGCCGGGCACTCTGTCGCGTCCTGAGTGACCACTTTCGCGCAGCCGGGGCAGGTGCGCAGAACTATCTGGCAGGGTCGGCAGTAGGGGGCCTCCCCCTGTTCAAGCTCGTCCCCGCAGTTGGGGCAATAGCACTGGCTCTTTTCCGCCACTTCGGGCTTTGCGCCCCTTTTCTCATCCGCCGGTTTCTCGCCGCGCTGGCGAGCTTCATAATCGTCAATGGCCCGGTTCAGGGCCTGGGCTCCCAGGTTGGAGCAGTGGAATTTCTCCTTTGGCAATCCGCCGAGTTCCTCCGCCACCAGCGCTGGAGTTATCTTCCGGGCCTCGTCAATTGTCTTCCCCATGGCCATCTCGCTGACCATGCTCGAGACGGCTATCGCGGCCCCGCAGCCGAAGGTTTTGAATTTCACATCGGCGAGGCGATTATCATCCACCTTTATGTAGAACGTCATCATGTCCCCGCAAACCGGGTTCCCCTCCTCCCCGATCCCGTCCGCATCCTCTATCACCCCTACATTGCGAGGATTGGTGAAGTATTCCATCACTTTCTCGCTGTAAGCCGGCATCGTTTAGTTTCCTCCTTTCTGGCTCTTCAGGAATTTATCATACAGGGGGGACATCTGCCGTAACCTGTCCGCGATGGGCGGGAAAGCTTCCAGCACAGGCTCAATGTCCTCGTATGGCTTCATTATGAATGTTGTCGCGCTCATGGCAGAGCGCGCACAAATGAGTATAGCAGAATTCGCCATTTTTATCTCTTCCACTCTCTTCCAATGGAAAATGAGCCTGAAAGGGGTAATGATTTCCAGTGGTGGATGAGCCTGAAAAGGGGTCTCTGGTTTATGATTGGACCCATGCGGGTAGACATGAACGAAAAAAATGTGAAGACGATCAAACAAATAGAGGAGTTTCTGGAGGGGAGCGATGGAATAGGTTTTGAGGTGGAATTGAT
>JAWOBX010000034.1:0-15701 GCA_046484125.1 Dehalococcoidia bacterium
GTTATCTGTTCTTTACTCTCAAACGAACCCATGCCAGCTACGAAGGGATATCTATCAATCGGTACTGCGTCTCTTTGACTCTTCAAAGTCTTTGAATATACCTGACAGAAAGGAGGAGGCATTACTCCGGTAACATTTCTAAATGAGTGAACAACTTCCTTTCGGTAACATTTTTACTTGAGTTGACACGAAATGCGCTCAGCCCGCATACAGAGGTCAATTAAGACATTCTCTCTCCAGAGGAATATTCGCCGTGAAATTTGCGAACATCGGGAGATATTGGAACGCCTTTTCGCCTGGAGGATAAGCAGCGTTGCGAGAAGGCTCCGTGTGCACCCGAAACAATCGCTGTTTCCGATTGGAAATTTCAAGGTTGCATGGAGGGGTCCCATGAAGCTATAATATCCGAAAGCCCGCCATCATGGTTATTGGTACGCTGGTCGACAGTTATTCTAAATAACCCGAAGGGCAAAGTTCCACGGGCGAGCCCGTGGGTATATACAAATGGCTGAAGCCAATTTACTTGTAAACAGGATGATCCGTGCGGCCCGGCTCGATGTTGAGCTGTACGAGGAAGTCGAGGCGGATACAACAGCCAATATCCAGGCCCTGCAGGCAGTGATAGTTGCCAGCGTGGCCAGCGCTCTGGGCTCGGGATTTCTGGCGATCAGGGAAGAGGGACTGGTATGGTTCGCCGCATGGCTTCCGCTGAGCCTGATAAGCTCGATAATCGGCTGGCTTATCTGGTCTGGACTGACTTATCTGATCGGAACAACGATTTTAAGGGGTCCGCATACATCCGCTACTTACGGTGAATTGCTGCGTACTATAGGCTTCGCCAACTCGCCGTGGGTGCTGGGATTTTTCATTTTTATACCTTTCCTTGGTGGATTGATTTACTTCATAGTATGGGTATGGGCGATAATCGCCGGCGTTATCGCGGTGCGCCAGGCTCTTGACTTTTCCACCTGGCGAGCCATTTTCACTACAGTGGCAGCAATAATCCCCTATATCGCAATAATGTCTGTGGTTCAGTGGGTAGTATGGACCTTGTTTTAACGGTCATCGTAAGGCCAGTCACTGAAGCGCCGACGCAAAGAATTCCCCTACCCTGGCCGCGACCTTTTCGTCAAGTCCCCACCAGAAATGGTCGGCCCCTTCGATCTTGACGAACGTCTTAGGCCGGGGCAGCTTTTCTACAGTTTCCTCGGTCTGTTTGCAGGATATGAACTGGTCACTATCACCATGTATGAAAAATTTAGGCTTGTGGAAGCCCTGCAGCAGCTCCGGCATTATGAAGAATGAGGATATCCCCGCAAACGCCTCAACCCGGTCGTCCTCATCGGCAACCGGAATACCGACCATGGTGCCAAAGGAGTAGCCACACAATCCCAGTCTTGAGGCATCGATTTCCTTACGTGTTTGAAGCAAGGAAAGGGCGGACTTGACGTCTTGTTGCTCCCCCACGCCATTATCGTGCCTCCCCCCGCTCCTTCCCACACCCCGAAAGTTGAACCTCAGGCTGGCAATCGAACGTTCCGCCAGCGCCAGACATACCTGGTGAACCATATCCACATTCATGCTGCCCCCGTACAGCGGGTGCGGATGGCAGACTACAACCGCCGGGGAAATTCCCGCCTGCTCCGGAATCCACAGAACTCCCTCCAGGGAGATATCGTCACACGGGAACATCAGTTTTTCTTTGAGCATCTTTCTACCTCTTAAACTCTGGTTTTCCCCGGCAGCGAGGTTTAAGGCGTCAGCGCGGACCAGGAGCAAGAATACCAGTCACTCTCTTGAGAGGCGATTGAAGGGGTGTGTTGCCTCAAGTCACTCCTCACCGGCAGGCTCTTCCGGCTCCGCCCCTCGCCTCTCCTTCCACCAGTGACTGAGCCGCCTTTCAACCTCCTTTTCGAACCCAAGCTTCCCCGGGTGGTAATACCTTCTCCCTTTCAGGCCATCGGGTAAATAATCCTGCCTGACGAAATGCCCCTGGTAATTATGAGGGAACTTATATCCCTTACCGTACCCGACTCCGCGCATCAGGCCCGTCTCCGGATTTCGCAAATGCATCGGCACGGGTTGGTTGCGGCTTTTGGACAGGTCATCTTTAACCTTTCCATACGCCCTGTCGAGAGAGTTACTCTTGGGCGCGGTTGCCAGATAGACCACAGCCTGTGCCAGCGCCAGGTTGCCTTCGGGTAGTCCTATGAAATGCACCGCCTGCTGCGCGGCGTTGGCCTGGACCAGCGCCTGCGGATCGGCCAGGCCGACATCTTCCGAGGCAAACCTGACCAGACGGCGAGCGATATAAAGCGGGTCCTCTCCTGCCTCCAGCATCCTGCCCAGCCAGTAGAGCGACGCGTCCGGGTCGGAGCCTCGCATTGATTTGTGAAGCGCGGAAATCAGGTTGTAGTGCTCCTCCCCGGACTTATCATAAAGCAGCGCCCGGTGCTGGAACGCGTCCTCGATGGCAGCCAGTTCTATCTGGCGAACACCGGAATCATCAGGTGTGGCCGCCATGGCAGCTATTTCCAGTACGCTCAAAGCGACCCTGGCATCCCCGTTGGACATGCTTACCAGATGCCTCAAAGCCTCATCATCCATCTCAACATTCCACTCCGCCAGTCCCCTCTCCGCGTCCCGAAGGGCTCTGCCGACGATAAGTTCCACCTGATCGTCAGTGAGCGTTTCCAGGGTGAAAACCCTGCACCGGGAGAGAAGAGCGGATATCACCTCAAAAGAGGGATTCTCAGTGGTGGCCCCGATCAGGGTAACCGTGCCGTTCTCCACATGCGGCAGTATGGCATCCTGCTGTGCCTTGTTAAAGCGGTGTATCTCGTCAATGAACAGGATTGTCCGCTGACCGTGCATGCCGCGCCGCTGACCGGCTTCCTCGACTATCCGTCTAAGATCGGCGACACCAGCGGAGACAGCGCTAACGGGACTGAAATGTGATTTAGTCACGCTGGCTATGACATAGGCCAGGGTGGTTTTACCACTGCCCGGAGGGCCCCAGAGGATTATGGAGGGAAGCTGGTCCTGATCTATTGCCTTGCGGAGTACCCTCCCCTCCCCCACAATGTGCTCCTGCCCCACAAATTCCGAAAAATTTCGGGGACGCATACGGGCGGGGAGGGGGGCTTCCTTTTCCAGCCGCCGCTCCCGGTGCTGATCGAAGAGGTCCATGCCCCTATTGTGCCTTATAAGACCGTAAAGTCAAGCCGGTGGATCCAGCGCAATATCGCTCGCGAATCTCTGGAAAAAATCCGGCGAATCACTGTCGTCAACTAAAGGTGGTTCGCCGGGGAACCAGTGCGGGGTGAGCGGCGGGAACTGAAGCAAGGCGCTCGATACAATTGATATCAGCTAAGGAAACCCTGATCAAGCATGAGGGGACATCTCCCGGAACTCCCGGAGCACTACTTGTCGAAGAGTATCCCTGGTTGAAAGCCGGGTAATCTCCGGGAAAGTACGAAAGGGAAAGCGGTGCGGATTACACGACCCTGCCCGGATCGAGCACCCGGTACGAGCGGCTGTAAAGCCGGTCAATCAGCCAGCCAAAACAGAAGCCCGTCCTGAGGCTGGCATGGCAGGTGAATGAAAACCTCTGGTCCTGATGCCATACCGAGACGTCATGCTCTTTAAAAACCATTTGCTGAGCCCATACTACGCCGGTTGAGTACCCGTCGGGATCAATCAACCGGAACGTGTTGTTGGTGTTAATACAAAGGGAGGTACCGGTGGCGAGATCCCGGAAGAAATGAGACCTGGCGTTGGGAGGTATTGCCATGGCCAGAACGGCGTTGGATCTGGAGGGTGGCAGGGATATATCCTTTTCCCGCCGACTCTGAGGCGTTAAGGTAATAACGGAGAACTCGGTTGGAATGGGCCTGCTCTTCATAACAAATATACTTGTGATAAAACTAGTTAACTGGATTATAACGCCGGGTCATAGGCGGTGTCAATACCCCGGTAACCCCGGAGAAGAAGCAGACGCGGTTATGGTACTTGAGATATCCTGCATATATTGGCGGTACCCGGAAACCTTATTGGAATGAACGATGAGGTGCCCTAAATTTTCCAGGTGAGGTGTTCCGGCGCGCCAGGTAAGATTTCAGCTATACCGAAGGTGACTTGTTATCACCCACTGTTCTCAATGCCCAGGTCGATCATCTGGTAACCGAGCTTTTCCTCTCGCAGGCGGGATATCAGCTCGGGTACGGCATCCTCTGTGCAAACTATGCCAAACGACAGACCGATACGGGTAGCCTCAACGGCGGCCGCCGTCACTCCGCAGGTGTATTGCGGTTCAATCCCGGCGCGCCGAGCCGCCACCACAGCCTCGATGCCGATAGTCCCCACGCCCTGGTGCTTTTCGAGCTCTTTCTTAAGCCGCCCGGTGTCGACTCTGGCGGAACCGCCCTTTTGTATATCCGGGACCTTCAGTACGGTGATGCTTCCGCGTTCGAAACTTACGATCCCCTCAACTTGTGAGATTCCCACATCCTCCCCCCGCCTCCCACCGGAAACGGCTACCCCCGTCGCCCCTCCCCCGGCCTCATTCGTGGCGACCAGAAGTCCGTCTTTCATTACCAGTCCCACAAGCTGACCCTCTGCGAGGTCATCATCGGCCACCGCCGCGCATACTGTGACATTGGTAATAGTGGTACGTACGTAATCACAATAGGCGTCCATCTCACGGAGCATAGCCAGCATCCAGTTGATGCCCTCCTGAGTTACCCTGTACCTGGAACGCCCCTCGGAGACCACCATTCCCTCTTGTTCCAGCTTGTTCATATAATCGGATACGGCCTGAGGCGTTACCTCCAGTTTGGCGGCTATGCTCTTCTGGTGAATGGTCGGTTGATTCGCGGCAACCTCGACCAGAATCCGGAACCTGGTAGCCACATTCTTGCTCTTGAGGATTTTTACCATCATAAGCGCTCCGGCATTACGCGTTCCTCTTCTCTATCTTTGCCCAGGAATCGCGCAGGGTTATAGTCCGGTTGAATACAGTCTTTTCATATGTGGAATCCCTTGTATCCACGCAGAAGTATCCCAGCCGCTCAAACTGATATCGACTTCCCGGCTCAACTCCCTTGAGTCCCGGCTCCACGAGACATCTGGAAACCGCAAGTGAATCCGGATTAAGGGCAGTAACGAAACCAGCCTCCTCCAGGGTATCTTCCGGATCAGGAGATGAGAACAGACGCTCATACAGGCGCGCTTCCGCTTCGACAGCATGAGCTGCCGAGACCCAGTGGACAGTCCCTTTCACTTTGCGTCCGTCAGGTGAGTTGCCACCCCGAGAGGCGGGATCATAAGTGCAATGCAACTCAACAACCTCGCCTTTCTCATTTTTGATAACATCGTTACAGGTGATGAAATAGGCGTAACGCAGCCGCACTTCCCGGCCGGGAGCCAGACGATAGAATTTCTTAGGTGGATCCTCCCGGAAATCATCCCGCTCGATGTAGATAACCCGCGAGAAAGGCACATTGCGGATCCCCATCGAGGGATCCTCGGGGTTATTGACCGCATCCATTTCCTCTTCCTGGCCTTCGGGATAATTGGTGATAACTACCCGGAGCGGATTCAGGACGGCCATCACCCTAGGTGCTCTCTTATTCAGATCCTCCCGTATGCAATGCTCCAGCAATGCGATGTCAATAGTGCTGTCAGTCTTGGCAACACCTATACGCTCACAGAAATCGCGGATTGACTCCGGTGTATAGCCACGCCGGCGGAGTCCTGATATCGTAGGCATGCGCGGATCATCCCATCCATCGACATAACCCTCATTTACCAGCCGCAGGAGTTTCCGCTTGCTCATTATCATGTAACTGAGATTTAAACGGGCGAACTCTATCTGCCTGGGATGATGCACCCCGAGTTGATCCAGAAACCAGTCGTACAGCGGGCGGTGATCCTCAAATTCCAGGGTGCAAATTGAATGGGTGATTCCTTCTATGGAATCCTCCAGGCCATGAGCCCAGTCGTACATGGGGTATATACACCACTTATCCCCCGAATGGGGGTGAACCGCGTGGAGTATGCGATACATTACCGGATCTCGCATGTTCAAATTGGGCGAGGCCATATCTATCCGGGCGCGGAGCACATGAGACCCGTCCGGAAATTCGCCTGCCGCCATCCGCCGGAACAAATCCAGGTTTTCCTCAATCGATCGGTTGCGGAACGGGCTCTCTCTGCCGGGTTCGGTGAGCGTACCCCGGGATTGACGCACCTCCTCGGCACTCTGATCATCCACGTATGCTCTACCGACTTTGATCAACTGGATGGCATATTCATACATCCGGTCGAAGTAATCTGAGGCATAGAACAATCTGTCTCCCCAGTCAAATCCCAGCCAGCGTACGTCCTCGATTATGGACTGGATATACTCCTCTTCCTCTTTGACCGGATTGGTATCATCGAAGCGGAGGTTGCACAGTCCACCGTACTGCTCCGCGATGCCGAAATTGAGGCAGATCGACTTGGCATGCCCTATGTGTAGATATCCATTCGGCTCGGGGGGGAAGCGCGTGTGAACCCTTCCCTCATTTTTGTTATTCCTGAGGTCCTCGTTGATGATGCTCCGGATGAAATCGGTCGGTATATTCGATTCGGGACCGGTCATATCATTCACTCTCACCTTACCTCTCCCTCAAGGGAAAAGGACAGACAAACGCAGTTCCTGGTTAGCGCCTGGTACCGTGATTCCTCCCGCCCTTGAGGGAGGGAGCAGTATATCATCCCCGGCTGGGCAAGCTTACTGTAGCGGTGGCCGGCGCGGTCTTTTCCCCCTTTTCATTTTCCGTCCACAGCTCGCAGTCAACAAAGTTTTCACCATCTTCGGCGCGTTTTCCGGTGACGCTTCCTTTGCATACTATCGGATGCCAGGGAAGATCCATCCCGCGATGCTGTATGGCGATCTTCCTGATCCATCCTTTCTCTCCTAACCAGTCGGTCAGGAGCTGGATTAGAAAGGCGTTTTTCAGCCGCCCGTGCACTATCGTGCCGGGGAGACCATCGGCTAATGCCTTATCCTTATCATAATGGATCGGATTGAAATCCTCCGACGCGCCGGCGAATTTAACCAGTTGCGTCGGCGTAGGATTTTTAATCAGCGCCGGTATCTCGGTTCCCGCCTCCACGTCTTCAAAAAAGATTTGCTCGCTCATCTTGTGCCTCCAGCCTAATAAAATATTGAAGTTGAACGGTTGCGGGCAACCAGCTCACCCCTCTGGTTGGTCCATTCAGTCTGGCGTATTATAAAAAGCATCTGGCCCAGCTTGCCTTCCTTTTCCTTATAATCTATTATCTTCCTTACCCCTGTCAGGGTATCCCCCAGCCTCGCCTCCCGGAAGAATTCCCATTCCCCGCCCCCATCAAGAAGTCTCGGCGGTGTCTCGAACGGGTATTGAACCAGTCCGCCCTCGGCGAATATCGCGGTAAACATCGCCGGCGGCATGACCTCCCTCCACTTGGGATTCGGGTCCTCAACCGCTTCGGTATAACGCCGCAACAATACCTTTTCCACGTCAAACTGCACACGGTTGAGTTCCTTATCGAGCCAGCCTCTCATCTCTTCGGTTACCATGGTTTCCGGCATAGAAATATCCTCCAGAAGACAATCTTACTTGTTTTAACCCGACTCCAACTAAACTTACAATCTGCAAATTCCTTTGTCAAGGACTGGTTCCCTCCTGAAAACAACAGGGACGTTCCGGCATCAGTGCCTTTTTAAGGGAATCACTCCCCGCATAGACTCTATCTGGGGATGATGCTAGTGTACTGTCCCTAGCGCTTCTATACAAATGTTCCGCAACGCTACTTTCACTTCATTGCTTCACTTAAAGAGGTAGTACTCCGGTAACGCACTCGCATTGCGAGTGCGTTACCGGAGTACTAACATCGGGAGGTGGGGGAGTGAGGCTGAGTATTTGAGGAGAGACTTCAGTAAGTGGCGACTTCGCCTGGTCTGGGGGTCACCCCCAGATTCGGATTTTCCCGAGAGCGGGGAATTAAAAGGGGTTGATCAGACTTTCCTTGAATACAACTATTATCAGCCTTAAAACAGCGATTGATTCGGATGCATATCAGCATCGCTGTTTTCCCCTCCCGGTTTAATCAGTTTCTTCAGGCCACCTGATGGCACCAGCCATCAGGTGGCCTGAAGAAACGTCCTCGTTGGGGGAGGGTTTTCCCCGGTCAGGGGAAAACGGATTGCCCCCAATTTCACAAGACACCCGCAGGGTGAATTCCTTTGTATTCGAAACGCTGTTTTCGGGATCAGCGAGCGCCTTGTTATTTATGGGACAGTACACTAGAATAAAGACCGCTATGGATTACGCCGGCTTCTGGGCACGGTTTGTGGCCTGGTTGATAGACGCGCTTGTATTGAGCGTTGTTTGTTCAGCCATTGTGCCGGTGATCAGCTTCGGTTTTCTGCTCCCCTGGTACTGGTGGGTGAACTCATTCTCAAATGAACCGGATGTGGTGCCTCTCTGGTTTATCGGGACGGGAGCGTTTCTGTGGATAGTCATCTGGGGGGCATATTTCGTAGCCTTCTGGGTCCGGCGTGGAGCCACTCCCGGGAAAATGGCCCTCTCATTGAAGGTGGTTACTTCCACAGGCTCTGCGCTAAACGCGGAGAAAGCCCTGCTTCGCTACCTCGGGTACCTGGTCTGCGGTGTTTTTATCATGATACCCTTCCTCTGGGTGGCTTTAGACGCGCGCAAACAGGGAATACAGGATAAATTCGCCGGCACATATGTGATAAAATCTCCCCGGAAGCAGGATGATGAAAAATAGGGAGAACCATGAAAGATAGAAACGTGCGTGTACGTTACGCGCCGAGCCCCACCGGATATCCCCACATCGGCAACATCAGAACAGCGTTGTTCAACTGGTTATTTGCCCGCAGCAGCGGGGGTGAGTTCATTGTGAGAATCGAGGATACGGACCAAACACGCAAGGTAGATGGCGCGTTGGAGAAGATTCTTGAGAGCCTGAAATGGCTGGGACTCGACTGGGATGAAGGGCCGGAGGTGGGGGGTGAACATGGCCCGTATTTCCAGTCCGATAGGGTAGACCTGTATCAGAAACACGCGCGTCTGCTGCTCGATGCCGGGCATGCCTACAAATGCTATTGTACCTCAGAGCGGCTCGAACGGATGCGCAAAGAAATGGCGGACAGAAAGGAATCGGTGCGCAGCTACGACAGGCACTGCCGTAATCTGAGCCGGGAGCAGTTGGCGGAATACGAGGCCGAGGGACTTTCATCAGTAGTCCGGCTCAAGGTGCCAACCGAGGGGGAAACAACCTTTCATGACCTGATCCGCGGCGATATAACTTTTGAAAACAGCGAACTGGATGATATCGTGCTGTTGAAATCGGATGGCTACCCTACATACCATCTGGCCAACATCGTGGATGACCACTTCATGGAGATATCCCACGTGATGCGGGCGGACGAATGGCTTTCGAGCACGCCACGGCATGTCATACTGTACCAGGCGTTTGGATGGGATCCGCCATTATTTGCCCATCTCCCGATGATACTCGGACCGGATAAGTCCAAGCTGAGCAAACGCCACGGAGCCACCGCCATCACCGATTTCCAGGATCAGGGGTTTCTCCCGCAAGCCATGGTCAACTACATGGCCCTCCTGGGCTGGTCGCTGGATGACAAAACAGAGCTCTTTACCAAAGAAGAATTGATCAAATATTTTTCCCTCGAGCGCATCAGTAAAACCGCCGCGGTATTCGACCACCAGAAGCTCCACTGGATGAACGGGGTCTACCTGAGGGAACTGACCAACGAGGAACTCCTGGAAAAAATCATGCCGGTACTGGAGAGTGATCTGCCAGAATCAGTGCCCAGGCCGGTTTCAAAGGATTATGTCAGGCAGATTGTTCCCCTGATCCAGGAGCGAATCAATACGCTGAAGGAGTCCGCCAGTTACGCGGACTTTTTCTTCCTCGGAGACGAGCTGGAATACGACGCTTCTTTATTGATCCCTAAAAAAATGGATGCCGGAAGAACTCTCGACGCTCTGAAGGCGGCTCGCGAGAGATTGGCAGGACTTCAAGCATGGGATCATGATTCCCTTGAGGGTTTATTACGCCCGCTCGCCGAGGAGCTGGGCCTCAAAGCCGGCCAGCTCTTCAGTCCGCTACGGGTTGCCTGTACCGGGCGGACTGCCGCCCCCGGACTGTTCGAGACGATGGCGGTGCTGGGCAGGGAGAGGTGCCTGAGGCGGATCGAGGTGGCGAAAGGAAAGCTTGAGGCCGCCTGATTTGTCAGTAACCGGCCGTCCTGATAAAATTGGGGCGTTCTAAGGTTAAATACTGGTTTGAGGTTGTGCCAAATCATGAGTTTCATCGATAAATTACTGGCCGCCACCCGGAAGAATAAAAGCCTCCTCTGTGTGGGACTGGACCCCGATCCGGTGCTCATGCCCGATGTGGATGTCGTCGAATGGGGGCGACAGATCATCGAGGCGACCAAAGACCTGGTTTGCGCCTATAAGCCAAATTTCGCCTTCTACGAAGCCCTGGGAACTGACGGGCTGGTGAAACTCGAGCAGACGTTGAAACATGTCCCGGAGGGTATCCCGGTAATAGCCGATGCCAAACGCGGTGATATAGGTAATACAGCCCGGAAATATGCCTACACCATCTTTGATGTGTTCGGATTCGATGGGGCCACCATCAATCCATACCTCGGGCTCGACTCCGTTCAGCCTTTCATTGACTATACGGATAAAGGCGTTTTCATCCTCTGCCACACATCCAACCCCAGCGCTCCTGATTTCCAGAAGCTCCTCTGCCAGACCGATTCTTCATCCGGCTCTCACGAATTATTCGAGATTGTTGCCATGAAAGCTGTTGAATGGAATACCGGTGGAAACATAGGGTTGATCGTGGGTGCTACCCGTCCAGCTCCCCTGAGAAAAGTACGTGAGCTGTGCCCCGATATGCCGCTGCTGATACCCGGAATCGGGCCCCAGAAAGGAAGTCTGGCTTCGGCAGTGCGCTTTGGGGTAGATAGCAACAACGAAAAAGCCATAATAACCAGCTCCAGGCAGGTAATATATTCCTCGAAAGGGAAGGATTATTACTCGGCCGCCAGGCTGGCGGCCTCGCAACTCCGCACCAGGATCAACCAGTACATAGCCAGGAACAATGAATAAGACGTGCGGATATGCACCCGTTTTCAACCGCCAGTTCTGGGATTGACCTGAAAACAGCGTTTAAAACAGGCGGTCATTCACCTTTCGGGTGACTGACAACTTAATAGCGCGTTTGATTTCATGCAGGTGAAAAAATCCATTTACACCCCCAAGGGGACAGCGATTTGGGGTGGCGGCATAGCGCCTCGAAACCAATCGCTGTTTTTCAGGATTGATACCAGTGTTGACAGGCTGAACAGGGTAGGGTTATAGTGGGCTTGGTTTTAACCTGAGGCACCCGCCTTTTTTCAACGCGCTGATATCAAGGAGATCGATACACATGTCTTTACGTGAAGTGGACCCTGAGATAGCTGAAATAATCAGGGACGAAGAATACCGCCAGTCCCATAACATCAATCTCATTGCTTCCGAAAACTACATCGATAGATATATCCTGGAAGCACAGGGATGCATTCTAACCAATAAATACGCGGAGGGTTATCCCGGTAAACGCTATTACGGTGGCTGTGAGAACGTTGACCGCGCTGAGGAAGTGGCCATTCAACGGGCCAGAGACCTCTTTGGAGCCGAGCATGCCAATGTCCAGCCCAACAGCGGTTCCACGGCCAACATGGCGGCATACATGGTCCTGGCCGATTATGGCGATACCATTCTCGGCATGGACCTGGCACATGGCGGGCACCTGACCCACGGCAGTTCGGTCAGTTTTTCCGGCAAGCTTTATCGACCGGTATTCTTCGGGGTGAAGAAGGAGACCGGCTGGGTAGATTATGATGAGGTGGAGCAGATCGCTATAGATAACAAGCCAAGGGTCATAGTAGTTGGTTCCAGTTCCTATCCCAGAATCTTGAACTACCAGCTATTCCGCCAGATAGCCGATAAGGTTGGCGCCACACTGCTGGTTGATATGGCCCATGTGGCCGGTCTGATCGCGGCAGGCGTATATCCGAATCCGGTACCTTACGCGCACGTGGTCACCTCAACAACCCATAAAACTCTGCGGGGACCGCGTGGCGGGCTCATCCTGTGTAAAGAGGAATACGCCTCAGCTATAGACAAAGCGATCTTCCCCGGCATTCAGGGCGGTCCGCTGATGCACGTTGTGGCAGCGAAGGCGGTGGCATTTATGGAGGCAGGCCAGCCGAACTTCGTGGAATACCAGCGAGCCGTTCTGGAGAACGCCACTGTACTGGCCGATGAACTTACGGCTCAGGGGTTGACCGTGGTTACTGGTGGCACTGATAAGCACCTTCTACTGGTGGACCTCACCCCGACAGGCATCACGGGTAGAGACGCGGAGAAAGCTCTTGGTGAGGTTTATATCACTGTGAATAAAAACAGCATACCCTTCGATACCCAGCCAGCCAGGATCACCAGCGGGATGCGTCTGGGTACGGCGGCAATCACCTCGCGCGGTTTTGGCCCTGAAGAGATGAGAAAAACAGCCCGGCTCATGGCCAGGGTACTGAAAAACATCGGCGATGAGAACGTTTCTCAACAGGTACGCGATGAGGTGGCGGAGATGAACAACTGGTTTACTACTCCGGGAATTACCGCTTGAGGAAGGCAGGGAAATGGCCAGCGCGGTCCTTATAATAGATATGCTTCGAGGCTTCCTGGAACCGGGTCACCCGCTCTATTGCGGTGATAAAGCCCGACGCATCATACCGAATGTGCAGAGAATATTGACACAGGAAGCGGAGAAAGGCGGCCACGCAATCTTTCTCACCGACAACCACGCTCCGGATGACCCGGAGTTCCAGATGTTCCCACCCCACTGCGTAGCCGGCACTGAGGAAGCGGAGATAATCCCGGAGCTTTCCGGATTCTCAGGTGAAGTTATCCCCAAGACCACTTACAGGGGCTTCTTCCAGAGTGCCCTCGGGGAAAAGCTGAAGGAAAAGAACCCTGACAAAATCATCGTCTGCGGCGTATGCACCGATATCTGCGTTCTTCATACGGTCGCCGATGCCACACTTGAGGGCTATACTGTCGAGGTTCCGGTGGACTGTGTGGCATCCTTTGACGAGAGGGCCCACAAGTTCGCGCTGGAACATATTGAAAAGGTACTTGGAGCTACACTTGTTCCACCGGCTCCAGCGGATATGGGGAAACCACGCTTCGGGGTGTCAGATTCAGTCCTGTCAGGTGAGACCGCGGATATCTACTTCGTCCGGACAAAAGAGATACTCGAACTCGAGGGCATCAATCCGGTCGCCACAATGGAGGTGTTCTCCAGCAGAGAGGGCATTATGTGCGGCATGCATGAGGTCATGGAGCTGCTGAAATCGGTACTCCCCGAGGATAACAGGGAGGTCCGGGCACTTTCCGAGGGAGAGCCTTTTGAGAAGAAGGAAGTGGTGCTTCGTATCACCGCTCCATACAAGAGTTATGCCGTTTATGAGACCGCCTACCTTGGCATTCTGGCGCACTGTTGCGGCTGGGCAACCGCCGCACGACACTGCGTGGATGCAGCCATGAATATTCCAGTCATAAGCTTCGGCGCCCGCCATGTACATCCGTCCGTAGTGGATCGCATGGAATACGCGGCGATCGTGGGGGGCTGTGCCGGCTGCGCAAGTACATCCGGAGCTAACCTTACCGGAACGGACCCCATAGGCACTATTCCACACGCACTGATTCTGGTGATGGGAAGCACAGCAGAAGCCACGCTCGCTTTCGACAAACACATGAAGCCGGAAATTCCACGGGTTGCCCTGGTGGACACCTTCCATGATGAACCTGAGGAGAGCGTCGCCGTAGCACACGAAATGAAAGGCAAACTGCACGCGGTACGCCTTGACACACCATCTGAAAGGGGGCGGGTAACGGCCCATCTCGTGAAGGAGACTCGCGCGAGGCTTGATCTGGCGGGATACCCGGATGTACAGATATTCGTTAGCGGCGGGATAGATCCTGAGCGAATCCGTTACTTCCTGGATGAGGGGGCTCCGGTGGATACTTTTGCAGTGGGCAGCTACATCAGCGGCGCGAAACCGGTCGATTTCACCGCCGATCTACACGAGATCGAGGGCAAGCCGATTGCCAAGCGGGGCCGCATACCAGGTATTACGCCAAATCAAAGGCTTAAAAAGGTCCTCTGAGGAACCCCCAGAAAGCCGGGAATCAGGAGATCGAGGGATTTTAAAAGTCCCTGAACAACCCGTAATTTCCCCACCGCAATCCCCGCAAATCTACCCATTGACTTACCGGGGATTTTCGGTATAATCAAATCCTCTCTATTCTTAAGAAATAACCCGTGGTTGACTTTCCGGTTTTATCCCCGAAATACCCGGGAGAGTATATCCGGTACAGGAAGCCTGGGAAATGAACCATAATGTAAAGCAGCCGAAGACTGACCTCGAGTCCGGTTCTCCCGGAATTGACCTCGAGAGAATAGCCGACTTCGGCGAAGATGGACTGCTGGTTATTGACCGCGATTATCGGGTTCACTTTGCCAATCTCGTCATGAGGCAAAGGCTGGTCCTCGATGCCTGTGACTTTCTGGAAAAGCGTTGTTATGAGGCGTTCGAGGGACGCAAATCGCCGTGCACATACCCCCTCTGGAAATGCCCGCTCACCAGAGTGCTCCACACCGGGAACCCGGCGAGAATAATTCACGTCGACCACCCTCCTGTCGCACATACAGTCCCCGGTCGTTACGTCGAAGTGATTATGTATCCTCTTCGCGACATGGAGGGCAATATAAACGGCTTCACCGAAATCAGGCGTGACGTCACGGCGGAAAGGGGGCTGGAGAGCTACATGCTCCGACAGCACCATCACCTTCAGGCATTGAACCGGATATCCAGCGCGGTAAGCGGGCTATGGGACCTCGATGAAATCCTGAGATGCGACGTTGTCATGGGGATCGGCGCCACCGCGGCATTTCAATTTGGACGATCGACGCCAGCACCGCAACGCCTACAGCGCCGTCTGCCAGGATTTGTTGACGGCCTCCTATGGAGAGAGAAAGCAGCTGATGGAGGCGTTAGAGGAAAGACTCGAGCCGTCTGTTTCTCCTCCGCGCCTCACGATGTCGTGGGCGGACGTCCAGACTCTACTTCGGAAGCATACCTGCTTTGAGATTGGCTCCCATACGGTTGACCACGTTGATTTGACTGCAGTCGAGGAAACGGAAGCCCGAAGGGAATTGACGAGTTCGACCGAACGGATCGAGCAGAAGGTCGGCGTCCGGCCACGGCACTTTTCGTTCTGCTATGGCAGGACATCGCAATCGTTGCGGCGAATCGTCGCCGAGGCAGGATACGAGGCGGCCTGTGGCGGTGAGGGACTCGATCCGGTGATTACCGCACCGGCCGACGTGTTTCGCCTGCCACGGGTATCCGCTCCCCGTTCCATGAATCGATTCGGCGCCCTCACGAGCTCGGCGAATTCCGGCTTCTGGAGAAGACTGACTCGATGATGGCCCGTGAGCCGCTCACCACCGCAGTAATCGTCACATTTAATTCCCTCCGGGAAATTGACCATGCGCTG
>JAWOBX010000104.1:0-4440 GCA_046484125.1 Dehalococcoidia bacterium
CTTTTGTCAACGCCGTGCTCGCGGGCGAGTCTTGGGACAACATGACTGGGTATCAGGTTGCAAATTTGCTTCAAGACTGTTACATTCCTTTTGGACGACTTCATTGGCTCCTCCTTTTGTTTGCTAAAAAAAGAGTAGCCGGGAGTCGTCCATTTTGTCAAAATTATCAATTCCTATGGGATGCTAGTGAATCATTTTTTACAAATTGGATTACAAAGTTATATTGACGCTTAACGGGCCATGTAGTAATATGGATGCACCTTAAGGGCTGGCAAGTTGAAAGGGGATAGAATGAAGTCTTTTTTATTTCGTTTAGTGGCTTCTCTAGCGCTTGTAACAATTTTAGCTTTCCCTGCATGTGGCAGTGACGGAGGGGAAACACCAGATATCACCACTGAAAATGGAGGGAAAACCACCAGTCCGGGAGGTACGGAAGAAGTGGTGATCACCATAGGGAATTTGTCGGACCTCACCGGAACAGCGGCAGTCGCTATGGAGGTAATCAACAGTGCCCTGAGGGACCTGGTCGGTTACTTTAATGAAGGTGATATCATTCCCGGAGTTGAGTTGAAAGTCGTCACCTATGACGGCCAATATGATCCATCCCGGGATATACCCGGTTACGAATGGTTGCGTGAAAAGGGAGCCGACCTGATCTTCACCGCTGTACCGGGAACTCCTTTGACCCTTAAAAGCCGTGCCAATAGGGACAGTATGGTGTTATTTGGCGTAAGCGGTAACCCGGATGACCTCTCGCCACCCGGATACGTTTTTAATCTGGGAACCATCCCCCGCCATGAGGCTTTGACAATGCTCAAATGGATTGCCGAGAACCACTGGGATTATCGTGCCAACGGGCCCGCCAGGATAGGTGGTGCGGGATGGGAGGGGCCGTATACCGTTTGGTGGCTGGATTCAATGAAAGACTATGCCAGAGCCCACCCGGATCAGTTTGAATGGGTGGACGGACGTCTGACCAAGTATGGAAGCTTTTTGTGGCAATCTGAGGTCGATGCGCTGAAAGACTGCGACTACGTGTATGTTCCCACAGTGATGATAAACTTTATCAAGGAATATCGCGACGCCGGACACGATGGGACATTTATCGGCGCTTCCACACATGCTGCCTTTATGGGCCAGATAAAAGACGCCAGGTTGTGGGATGAGGTAGACGGCATGCTGTTCATTTCTTCATCCCGCTGGTGGAGCGAGGAGGGTGAGATAATCGATCTCACTAAAGAGATTCTATACAGGAACCACCCTAATAAAGCCGACGAGATAATAAAATCCGGTGTCGGCTATATCAGCATTGTCAACCTGTACCAGATGCTGAGCATAATAAAAAACGCGGTTGATGAGGTGGGAGCCCAGAACTTTGATTCTCAGGCTCTATACGATGCCGCTGAATCCTATACACTGACCATCGACGGAGCAAATCGGTACAGCTTCAGCGAGAACAAGCGGTGGGCGACCGACCTCTACGCCGTTTACCAGGCCCGAGCTGACGAAGAGGACCTTGTCAGACAACATGCCGAGTGGCTTCCTGTTGTTACCGAGCCTTGAGGTCTAGTGTACTGTCCCTAACGCTTCTATATAAATGTTCCGCAACGGGCTTTTTCACCGCATTGCTTCACTAAAAAAGCTGGCCCACCGGTAACGCACTCGCAACCGCGAGTGCGTTACCGGTGGGCCAGCGTCGGGCGGGTGGTGGGGATAAGGGCTCCAGTATTTGCGTACAATTACTATCAGCG
The DNA here is from genome assembly GCA_046484125.1 of Dehalococcoidia bacterium. GTDB lineage: Bacteria > Chloroflexota > Dehalococcoidia > SZUA-161 > SpSt-899 > JBGLNL01. The sequence goes on from JAWOBX010000104.1 coordinate 1,752, forward strand.
AAAGTCTGGTTATTTAAGGGACGTTACACTAACTCTTTTCCAGATAGAGACAATAAAGCGAGCGTCAATTCATTTTTGGGGGAGAAAAACATGCGGGATAACGTGCTGATTGAAATGGAGGAGATCAGGAAACTGAAGGCCAGGTACTTCAGGCTTATGGATAAGAAACTCTGGGATGAGTGGGGGGAAGTGTTTACTGAAGATGTTGTGGCTGTATACCACGGGCCGCATTCCGAACTCAGATATGAAGGGCGGGCGGACCTCATCTCGCGGATAAGCTCCGCCCTGACTGATACGGTCAGCGTTCATAACGGGTACATGCCGGAGATTGAAATTGTCAGTCCGACCGAGGCTACTGGAATATGGGCCATGTTCGACTATATACAGAGACCGGGACTGACGATGAAGGGCTATGGGCACTATGAGGAGGAGTATTCCAAAGAAGATGGAAAGTGGAGGATCAGGAAACTGCAATTAACCCGACTCAGGATTGATATATTACCTGACAGTCAGCAGGATCAGGCGCGACAGCCATGAACGGTATAATTTGTAATATGGCTTCATTTGAGTTTATTCAGGGCCTCTCTTGCCGCCATCGGTACTTCCACCGAAGGGTCATTACCCTCAATAGCCTTCGAAACCGGTGAGAGTATCTCCCTGATATCTTTGCCGGGCAGATCTCGAAAGATGTGATGCGATGCAAGACGCAGCCGATCCGATTCCGGTCGCTGGATAAGCCTCTGCAGAATACGGGGTACGACGCCGCGTCCCACGGAAACGAGGCTGTCAGCGGCCAGCCATCTAATGTCGAAGTTTGCATCCTCAAGTGCGTCAATCAGGGCCTCAGTCGCTGCGGGATCGCCTATTTGCCCCAGCGCTTTGGTGGCCTCCCACCGCACCCATTGATTGTTCATGTGATTTGACATTGCATCTATCAGTGGTTGTACCGCCGGTTTGCCGATGGTAACCAGTTCCCTGCGTGCCTCTTGACACGTGATAATGTCATCGCATACCAGATCGTTTACCAGTTCCTTGATCCTGGCCGGTTCGCCTTTCTGTTCTTCCATAATCAACCTCCTTCCTAAATTGTAGCACACTTAAGCCATATACCAGTGCAATATCCCTTTCGGAGTTGCGAAATTTTTCTGCTTGCGCTAAGGCCATAGTTATTTCAGAAAAACTTCTCCTCGAAAGTCACGCCGGCATTACTGAGGCGCTCGTAATCCATCTTAAGGCGCTCATTGGCAATGTGCCTGTTCACCTGTGATTCCACCGCACTCTCACCGGCCCACCCGTGCAAATACACCTTTTTGACGCTGTTTGTCTCACCCCCCGGTCCCGCGTGAGTGTATTTTGCCGTCAAGAGATACATCTCAGTCTCCATACTGGAATCGTCTGTTATATCAGGGTGGACTTTCTGAATAACGTTTTCCTTATGAAGCTCAACCTCAAGCTTGACCGACTCGCCCCTGCCGGCCATCGAGATGAAATCCTCCAGCCTGACGATACCGGTTTCTGTGTTTATCTCGGACATAACCATCCTCCTTCGATTTCAAACTACCCTTTAAACACAAGAAAGTATACGAAACTCGATTTATGTTTAAAGCTTACCACGAACGGTTACATCCATCATCCGTACGTTTACGGATGAACCTTCGATGTTATCGCTTAAAAAATCTTAAGGATACTACGTATCTTTCAATGGAATCTTTCTTGCATGAGTCTGTAGTGCGCCTAGTGTACTGTCCCTAACGCTTCTATACAAATGTTGAAGCAATGCTTTTTTCACAGCATCGCTTCACTAAAAAAGCTGGCCTACCGGTAACGCACTCGCAACCGCGAGTGCGTTACCGGTAGGCCAGCGTCGGGCGGGTGGTGGGGATAAGGCTCCAGTATTTGCATACAATTACTATCAGCGAAAGTCTGGTTATTTAAGGGACGTTACACTAGTACCCTGTAACGCTTATAACTTCGGATAAATATGCCTCAATTTAATGCGAGCATCGGCATTGGTGAAATGCCAATTGATTTTGGAATTCCGGTTGTTCCGGTCATTTTCCCAGGCAGCAATGTGTTGTTGCATCAAATCGATAGCAGGAATACGTCGATGAAGGCATTGTCCGTTGAGAGCGCTGAGTTCGATCTCGGCCATGTTGAGCCAACTACCATGCCTGGGTGTGAAATGGAGTTCGATCCGTTTTGCCAATCGACGAGCCTCTTGAGGTTCAAATGTCTCATAGAGGGAAGCGAGACGGTGGGTATTCAAGTTATCCATAACCAGACGCACTTTTATTGCATCTGGATAGCGTTCATCAAGCATGCCCTTGATCCACCATGCCCAGTCCTTCCTTGTTCTACGCTCCGTGGCCATCACGTGCCGTTTGCCGCTCAGCGGTTCCACATCCAGAAATATCTGAGCAACGCCGTTGCGGACGTATTCATGGTCCATCCGTGCCGGTCTGCCCGGTGCGCAAGCTATGGGGTCACTGGTTTCGCCAATGAGTTGTTTACAGGTTTCATCCATGCAAACCACCGGGTAATCCGGATCATATGGCAACTCATATACAGCGATAATATCTTCCATCGCAGCTACGAACGCGGCGTTCTCCTTTGGCGGGATTTTCCAGTATTTGCGGAGATGAGGTTTAAGTTCGTTTTTTTAAGTATGCGCTGCACAGTCATATGGGAT
>JAWOBX010000117.1:0-17169 GCA_046484125.1 Dehalococcoidia bacterium
AGTCGAGCCTGGCAAAACCGGCCATCTGATTATCCGGAAGCCCTGGCCGGGGATGCTGATGAACATATACGGCGACCCTCATCGTTACGAGGCAGCCTACTGGTCCCGCTTCCCGGGCGCATATCACACAGGCGACTTCGCCATGCGCGATGAGGATGGTTACATGTGGATGCTGGGAAGAGCTGATGAGGTGCTCAAGGTGGCCGGGCACCGGATCGGCACAGCGGAAATTGAAACAGCAGCGGTTGGCCATCCGGCCGTAGCCGAAGCCGCTGTCACCGGTAAACCCGATGACGTCAAAGGTGAAAGCATTGTGCTGTTCGCCACTTTGCGCGAAGGTATTGACCCTTCAAAGGACCTCGAAAAAGAGATTGGCAAATATATCAGGCAGGCAATAGGCCCGGTCGCCACCCCCGACATGATTTATTTCTCCCCTTCGCTTCCGCGTACAAGGAGTGGCAAACTTATGCGCCGTGTTCTCAGGGCCATTGCCTCCGGCCAAAGGGTCGGCGATCTGACCACCGTAGAGAATGAGGCCTCAATTGAGGAGATTAAAAAAGCCTTTGAGACTGTACTTGGCTCATCCGAGGCTGACGGTGTGAGGGTAGGAAGTAGAGCATAGCGTAATATCCCGTAAATAACCAGACTTTTGCTAATATTAACCGTATGCAAATACTGGAGCCTTATCCTCCCCACCCACCCGACGCTGACTACTCCGGTAACGCACTCGCAACTGCGAGTGCGTTACCGGAGTAGTCAGCTTTTTAAGTGAAGCAATGGCGTAAAAAAGCCCGTTGCGGAACATTTGTATAGAAGCGTTAGGGACTCACACCAGCTTTTACCGGCGCCGCCATGAATCCGCCGGTTAAAACTGGTTTCAAGTGAGGCAGGAGATTCAGTGTATGCGCGAAAAAATGCTTCCGCGCATACACTGTTGTTATGTAACCTGTTCAAGAACAACCCCGCAGATTGAAACCAGAGACGAATTCGTCTCATCGGCAGGGCATTGTTCGTAGGCACACACCTCCCCGCGAGACCCCTCCAGCATCCTTAGTGTCATGTATATCGGTGATAGACCGCATACTCTCCGCGAATCTTTATCCCGCTTGAGCCGGGAGAAAAAGGCGCCCGCATCGGCATGGCACATATCATCAATCAAGTCGGCGTCGGCTTCGTATATGAGTTCCCGGCCTGTTTCGTCAACGGGTTTCCTGTCACCAAAAGCAGGGCCGACATGAGACATGTCGGCGGCTGCTACAATCAGTGTATTCCTCTCCCTGGTTATTTCCCTCAGCATAGCGACAACCTTCGATATCTCCTGATTATCAGCCGGGTCATACTCACCGTGAATAAACCTGTCGAACGAACCACATAATATTGGCAATACCTCAGTTTCCCTGCCATCCAGCATGTAATGAAGCCATACCAGGGCCAGTTCAATTGAGTGTTCGTTCCTGTGGTAGAGCTCTTCTTCGAACGCAGAAAAATGCCCTATCTCCTGCGCAAGCCTGTCAACCACACTTACAGCCGTAGGAAGGGTCCCGAATGGACTGGCGTAGCTCTGCCTGGTAAGCGCGAACTGGTTGCCGCCTCCCATATGGTTCGTCCCGAAAATAACCACCAGCTCGGAATTTCTAACAGCCTCGTTGGCCCTGCTCCATACTTCAGCGTAGACCCCGCCGCCCCGGTGGAAATCAATATGAGGGCATATTACCCCTCTAACATTATCTGATTGATCATCATTACCCGAGGCGGAACTGAAAAACGTCTCCAGATACCGCCTCAGCTCTTCCGGGTTATCAGGATATCCGCCACCGCTCAAGGCCGCCTCACGGCACGAAGCAGAACGGAAATCGTCAAGTGAGAGCTTGCGAGCCCGGGCATACTTCTCGTTATCGAGCATGAGGGCGCTGTCGAGCTGCGTGATAACGTGTTCCACGTTTTCCAAACTGAGTCGTATACCGGTATGAAAGGCGAGAGCCTCTATCAATCCATTTAAATCGCGCGTGCCGTCACACAGGCCGAGAAGCGGAGCCAGCGGTTGAGGAACAAGCAGGACGCCGGGAGATATTCCAAGGGGATCTTTCAGCATTATGAATGGCGCTCCCTGATGTTCGATCAAACTTGGCTGAACCTCACGCAACCTGGGGTTCATCAATCCACTTTCCTCATCCTTCATTCTCTATCCTCTTTCAAGTTATTCCCCAAAACTGTATCTTAAGGAACGTCTGATCAACCATCTATGATTAAAGCCATTGTCGAACCATCTCCGGCAAATCCCGTACGCTTCCTTTTTCGACCCTGCAATCTGGCAGCGATTTCAGGAAATAGGACCCGTAGTTCTTGTTGCTTACCCTGCTATCCAGAACAATCATCATCCCTCGGTCGTTCTTCGTCCTTATCAATCGACCGAACCCCTGTTTAAACCGCAGAGCTGTTTGCGGCAGCGCGTACTCGTTGAACGGATCGTCAAACGTCTCTGAACGAGCGGAAAAAACCGGGTCTGACGGTACATTGAAAGGCAATCGAACGATTACAAGGACGCTGAGCGCATCACCGACCACGTCAATCCCTTCCCAGAAACTGGCGGCGCCAAGCAGCACTGTTCGAGGGTTTTCTTTAAAGGCATTCAGAATCTTCCTGGGAGATCCATCCACGCCCTGCGCCAGGATAAGGATATCATCTTCTTTCAGAGGGTGTTCAATGGCGGCCTTTACTTGCTGAAGCGCAGAATGTGATGTGAAAAGTACAAGCGTTTGCCCCTGCGTAACCCGGCATAGTGATATCAGAACCTGTTCAAGTGAATCCTGGTATCCCGCGCTCCCGGGACCGGGGATATCCGCTACCGCGTATACGAACGCCGCGCGTTTATAATCGAAGGGAGATTCTAAGAGAAGTTCCTCCGCCTCCCACAATCCCAGACGCCCCTTTATATATTCGAAGTTCCCTCCTGTACTGAGGGTCGCGCCTGTGAGAATCAGGGTTCTCTTCTGCTGATAGAGAGCGTCTTCCAGCAGCAAGCCGACGTTCAACGGGGCCGAACGAAGGCTTATCATATTACTCCTGCGCCCCAGGGTAATCCAGTGGATGCTGTTCTCCTCAGGGTGGAAGACTATCGAGTCGAGTTGACGGCGCAACTCCTCATTAACATTTATTATACTGACGGCCTCGAGGGACAAATCCTCGGCAATCGAGTTTTCCTCTATTATGCCGATCAATTCCTGAATCTGCCTGGCGATGTCAGCCAGAGAGCCAGTAAGATTCTCGCAAGTGATTTCCACATCCGACCATGCCGGCTGTGCCCGTATCGCACTTGTAATACGCAGCGCCATATCGTAATCGCCCTGCCCCCTGCTGAACCCCTCCACCAGCCCCCCCAATTCGTTGAGGAACTCCGATAAACGACCGCGTGCCTTGGTAACCGTCGGCACAAGGAGATCGTTCAAACGCCTGAACGCGTCCCTTTGCTCCCGATCCATTTTGCGCATTATATTTTCAGATTGAGCGATTATGCCGGAAATCAAACCATCCTTTTCCCGAAAAACCTGATCCAGATGATCGATCAAATCCCGCTCCCTGATCTCAAATCCCAACTGCTCTGTCGCCACGCCCTCAAGATGGTGTGCCTCGTCGACAATCAGGTGTTGATAATCGGGTATTATCTGTGAGCCGGCCACCATACCGGATAAGAGCAGGGCATGGTTTACCACTATAAGATGAGCCGACTCCGCCGCTTTGCGGGCTCTGAACAGGAAACAAAGCCCCCTCTGTTGATAGGGGCAGCGCCTGCCCATGCAATCATATCCCTGAGCGCAGATCCTGTACCAGTAGGTCATCTCCCTTGAGTCTATATTGAGCTCGGCTCTATCCCCCGTTCTGGTGTAAGGCAGCCAGACCAGAATCCTGGCCATTAGCTGAATAGCCTCCAGCGGCAGGCCGGCCAGCCTGCGCTGCGACTCACATCGCCTCAAGCACAGGTAATTATTCCTCCCCTTAAGCTGAGTTATATTAACACCTTTAACGGGATGGCCGGAGTCAAAAGCCTCAAGTAGATCGGGAATATCTTTTTCAACCAACTGTTCCTGCAGGTTGATCGTGTTTGTCGATATTACTACTGGACTGTTGTTTTCCAGCGCGAAGAACAGTGAGGGCAATATATATGCGACCGATTTCCCTGTGCCCGTACCCGCCTCCACTATCAGGTGTTGACCTTCGTTAAAAGCTTCAGCCGCCGCTCTCATCATGGACACCTGCTGGGGCCTTTCCTCATAATCCTTAAAAGCTCGAGACAGCGTTCCGGTATCCTTAAAATGTTCCGTCAGCTCATCAACATCTATCGGCGACAACTCATCGCGCGGAACGAGGGGTTCCTGTTTAATCCCGGCGGTTTCTAAACACAGTTCCTCCAGTTTTGCCCCGTCCAGTAAGGTGTCAGCGCCTCTTTCCTGAGCAAGGTCAACCAGAAAATCCCCAAGCCACCAGTTCGCGCGCCTGGTGAGTGCCGCCAGCTCGGTAAGAATGCTTGAATCGAGCTCATATAGCCTTTTTACCAGTGCTGAAAACACCTCACGCGACATTTCAGCGTCGGCGAGCGCCCGATGGGCTGTGGAATGGGCGATGCCAAGATAGTCCGCGACTCCACTTAATGTTCGGTCGGGGATATCCGGCAACAGAAGTTTGGCCAGTTCATAAGTATCACAGGCAGGATTAACCAGCCCTATTCCGTTTTTTGAGAGAAACCCAAGATCGAAAGCGATATTATGCCCGATTATGGTGCAATTACCTATGAAGTCATACAATTGGTTGGCCAGCTTTTGGAACGGTGGAGCCGAGTCAACCTCTTCCTGGGAAATTTTACAGAGCCTCTGAATATTATAGGGAACGGGCCTGTAAGGATTCACCAGCGACTCGAATACATCCACGGTCAGTCCGTCTCTGAACTTAACCGCTCCAACTTCGATTATCGCGTCTATATCGGGACTGAGCCCGGTTGTCTCCAGGTCCAGAGAAATGAATGTCTGGTCAGCTAAATTCATGGAATCACTCACTTTTCATCGTGTATCTTAGCGGTTCTTCACTTAAATCGCGCACACCCTCACACCCGCTTACATTCGCGGCTCTAAAACACTCTACAGGAAAAATCTCTCGACGGAACCCCATCCCAGCCAGCCACCATAGACGATCAACAGTTCGCGTATCAAGCGACCCGTCCAGCAGTATAAAATGAATTCCCATATTGGAAACCTCAGCGAGCCGGCGGCAATCCCGACAACATCAAATGGCAGAGGGGTCAGGGCGAAAATGAATATGCCAGGCCCACCATAACTCCTCATCCCCCGTTCCACCCTCCCGTAATCCCTCTGGTATTCTTCCGTTACCGCCACCCTGCCCCATAAACCCGCGAAATAGGCTGTAAGTTCGCCAAGCGAGGCTCCGGCACTGGCTACAAGTCCCAGTCCAAGAGCACCTATCCACGAAACCTCCATGATTCCCGGAGCGGCGAACAACGCGACCTCTCCCGGTAAAGGGAAGAATATGGTCATACTGGAACCGAGCATAATAAAAAATACGCCCGCAAAACCGTACTTCTTAACCTGCTCGTTCCAGTCGATATCCATTTGCCAGACAGCAACTGAGACGGCAATAATTATCAGGATTCCCAGCAACAGGATCGCCCTATGCCAGGTCAGCTTCTCACGTATAAACCGGAGTGCTTGATTACAGGCCGGCAGCTTCCTTACCTCTGGTTTCATAATCCATACCGCGTATATGTACTATCAGACCGTATGAGTCAGGCAGGCTGACTGCCCCTTTTGCTTCAGCCGTTCTACAAGTCTTTCACCCTCTTCCCTCTCATTGACCAGAGTAAACATAGCCGGCCCGGCACCGGCCAGACGCACCTGGTCGAATCCTTCATCCAGAAACATTTGCCAGTATTTACTGAGCTGCGGGAAGAAATCGAAGGCCACAATCTCAAATGTATTATAGAGCATTTCAAAATACAAGGCTCCATCGCTCTTAAGCTTCTCGACCATTCTTCTGCTGCGATTACCGTCTGAATAATGCGTCTTATCTAATTTCCCGTACATTTGAGCGGTCTTTTCGCCAACCGGTTCAATTGGTGGACTGAGCAATACCAGCCACGTCCTGGGCGGATTGTCGACCGGAGTTATTTTCTCCCCCCTGCCCTCCGCCAGAGCGGTGCCACCATGAATAAAAAACGGTGTGTCAGAGCCAATCGCCGAAGCCAGCAGGCTCAAATCTTCATGGCCTAACCCCAGTTCCCACAGCCGGTTCAAACCTTTAAGCACCGCGGCGCAATCAGTCGAACTGGAGCCAAGTCCCGCCGCCCTCGGAATCGAAATCTTATCCACATGGATAACCGTTCCCAACTGACAACCAGTCTGTCTTTTAATCAGATTCGCCGCTCCGACAAGTGACTCTCTCAGCTTGTCTACACATGCGACCCCGGCATCATGACAAACGAAGCTCAGTTCATCCGATAACTCCAGTGAAATCCGGTCCGCCATATTGATGGTCTGCAGGACTGTCATTATATCGTGGTAGCCATCATCTCGTTTCCCCAGGACTTCCAGGGTTAAATTGATCTTGGCTAAGGCGGAAAGCTCTATCACTGTAACTCCCGGTTTACGATTTTACACAAATCGGACCATTCAGCGATGGAAAGCGTCTCCGCCCGTCTTTTGGGTGATATACCGGCCCCGTTTATAAGGTCCCCGGCTAATGAAGGCTCGATAGAAAGACCGTTTGCCAGCGAGTTACGTAACTGTTTTCTCGGGGCGCTGAAACCGGCTCTTACCACTTTGAAGAAATCATGCGCCTGGAGTGAAAATCGGGGGGTTTTGTACACATCGATACGCACAATAGCGGAATCGACTTTCGGGGATGGATGGAAGCCGGAGGCGGGAACGCCCATGACTATCGACGGGTTCCCATATACCTGGACGCTCACGCTGAGCAAACTCATCTTACCGGGAGGTGCCGTCATGTTATCGGCAACCTCCTTTTGGACCATTACCACCATCCTCTCAGGTTTAACCTCTGCCTCAAGGAAACGCCTTATGATTGGTGACGCTACGTAATATGGTAAATTGGCAACAACTTTATAACTGGTTGTTTCGGAATCAAGCATATCCGCTATGTTCAATTGGAGAATATCCGCATTTACCACCCTCACTCCCGGGTAGCTGGAAAGAAGGCTCTCAAGAGCTACCGCGATTTGTGAGTCTACTTCTACCGCGATTACTTTGGACGCATGCGTGGCGAGTTCCTCAGTCAGAACACCCAGCCCCGGACCTATCTCAACCACCACGTCCCGAGGGGAAAGCTCGGCGGCCGAAACTGACGCCTCCAGTGCGCTCGGGTCAACAAGAAAGTGCTGTCCCAGACCTTTTCTGGAGTGCAGACCAAATTTGCGCATAAGGCTTTTGGTCCGGGCCAAAAGGTATCCCGGTCTCTCCTGCACCCATTCACCTGCTAACTCGACTGGTTGTAATAGAATCGCTCCAATGGCAATTATCCAGAGAAGGTTTGATACATACCCACTTTAAAATGCCCGCCCGAACTGATGTGGAAGCGCTTTTATGGCAACATTGCTGTCGCTTTCTAAACGGCGCGATTTTGATGCTTACAATTACCACCTGTTGTTTGATATCAGGCGCTCCGACTTTATCAATAGGGAAAAGTAAAGAGGGCCGTGCACCCACCATCGCTCCCGCCTCCCGGCTTAATCCCCGCAAACGGCTCAAGTCAGGCTTACCTGCGGCACCCAGAGTTTACTACTTACCGCTGCTTCCTTCCGGACCTGACGGGGTTCATAGCTCTCTGCCGCGCAGGACCCAACTCTCAACACCATCCGAAGGGATCAGTCCCGAAAGAACCAAAGATCTCAGGTGGGAATTCAGCCCCGCTATAGCGGATTTCGGGTACAGGACACCGCTAACTTCCCGCCTAGCACGACCCTCATAATGATGCTAATGGGCCGGGATTATTCTGTCAAGGACCAACCGACGCTGACTACTCCGGTAACGCGCTCGCAACCGAGAGTGCGTTACCGGAGTAGTCAGCTTTTTAGTGAAGCAATGAGGTGAGAACAGCATTGCGGAACACTTGTATAGAATTGTCAGGGACTCACACGAGCATACACCCTCTCGGGGGCTTGTAACGGTGAATAGTCTACATACGGATGCGGTCTCTGTATTATGGGATATCGACTAATGATAATCGTGCGTTCCGAGAGTGACCCTGATGCCGGTTTTCTCCTCCAGTATTCCGGCAAGTTCTTCCGCGGTAGCGTATGGACAACCCGGCCTGGGGTTGACCAGGCATGAGCTGAAATGAATGGCATCGGGCTTTATTTCGGAGAGTTTCATCGCCATTCCCACATTGGGGACTATAGTGCGTCCGGGACACTGGCACTTAATAAAGGCGACTACTTGAGAAGGTTCATCGAACTTATGTTCTCCCATGGCCGCCGCTTTAAGACAACGCCATTCGCCCGGACAGCCATAACCGCTATCCATGTAAGCACCGCATCCTACAATCGCCACCTTTTTCATTATGTCCTCCTGCTCATTCGATAAATCACTCGCTGTTTCATTTCCGGTGTGACCGCTCATTTGATATGAATCCCTGTACTTACCCGGCACCTCTCAATAATCATTTAATTCTCTTCGCGATCTGTTCACCCATCTCGCTCGTCCCCACCTCCCTCATCCCCTCTCCCATTATGTCATACGTACGGTATCCATCCCGAAGCGTATTGCTGACCGCCTCCTCCACAGAAACAGCCTCCGCCGAAAGCCCGAAAGAATACCGCAACATCATGGCGAAGCTCAGAACGGTCGCGATCGGATTGGCCATGTTCAGACCGGCTCTTCTCGGGGCACTACCGTGAATCGGCTCATACAGTCCAAAAGTCGCGTCAGATCCTCCCCTGGGTACACCGGCAAGGCTGGCCGATGGCAGCATTCCCATGGAACCGGCGAGCATGGAAGCCTCATCCGTGAGTATATCCCCGAAAGTATTCTCGGTGACAACCACATCCATATCTACTGGTCTCTGTATTATCCTCATAGAACACGCGTCCACAAGCTGATGTTCCAGCTCAACATCGGGGTAGTCTCCGGCGACCTCGCCGGCCACCTGCCTCCAGAGACGTGATGATTCCAGCACATTGGCTTTATCGACCGATATCAGCTTCTTCTTCCTCGTTCGAGCCAGCTCAAAACCGACCCTGAGAATACGCTCAATCTCTTTATCCGAATAGGCCATGGTATCAACAGCCCTTCGTCCCGTGGAGGTTTCCCATCTTTTCTTGGGTTTTCCGAAATACAGTCCGCCGGTCAACTCTCGAACGAAGACGAAATCCACCCCTTCGATGACCTCTGGCTTGAGATTGGCATGGCCTGAAAGCTCCGGATACACCTTTACCGGGCGCAGGTTGGCGAACAGTTTCAGTCCCTTTCTCAAGGCCAGCAGGCCGTCTTCCGGCCTCACCGGTGCCAGCGGGTCATCCCACTTGGGCCCACCCACCGCCCCCAGGTAAACCGCGTCACATCCCCGGCACATTTTGATCACGTCACTGGTGAGCGGCTCACCATGACGGTCTATTGAAATACCGCCAATATCACCATACCGCAGTTCGAACTCATGGCCGAATTTTCCTCCCACCTCCCCCAGCACCCTCACCCCCTGATCCGCCACCTCCGGCCCCACCCCGTCTCCAGGCAATATCGCCACGTTAAACCGCATCTGCCTTCTCCGCCTCTGTTCTCTTTCGCCTGGTGTACTCAATGAGTCCTCCGGCTGATATCAAATCAAGCATGAAATCAGGATATGCCTCCGCTTTAAAGCTCTTACTCCTGGTGATATTATTTATCTCACCGGTGGAGAGCTCTATCTCAAGTATATCTCCGCTTTCAGTAGCCGCGGCGGCCCCGGCGCACTCCATTATCGGCAGGCCCGTATTGATGGCGTTTCGATAAAAAATACGCGCGAAGCTCTCCGCTATGACGCAACTTACCCCGGCCGCCTTGATAGCGAGAGGGGCGTGCTCCCGCGACGAGCCGCTTCCAAAATTGGTGGTCGCTACGATGATGTCGCCTTCCTCGACCCTGCTGACGAATTCACGATCAATATCCTCCATGCAATGCCTGGCCAGCTCTACGGGATCGCTTACATTTAAATATCTTGCCGGAATGATCTCATCGGTATTGACGTTGGCTCCATATTTATGCACTTTTCCTTTCAGCTTCAAATCAACTCCCTCCTGAGCAATCGCCCCCATTATAGCATACCGGTTCGCTTCGTTCCTCATGATTCTATAGCGCCAGAACCAGTGACTGGCATAACCCGTTTTCTCAATGGTGTTCCTGGATAATAAGAGGAATGTCCAAGAGGAAATCATCATCTGTTGGAGAGGATTAATTGCGCTTGCCTTCTCAGGAATCGTAAGAAATACAGACCGGCTATTTTGGATCTATACCCACCCTGACCGGAAGCGTAAAGAGGAAAGTGCTGCCCTTCCCCGGTTCGCTTACAACCCATATGGTCCCGCCATAATGTTCTACAATCCTCTTACATATGGAAAGCCCGAGACCCGTACCTGGAGGTTTGCTCCTCAGCGTATCCCCGACCTGGGAGAACTTATCGAAGATGGCACCCTGATCCGCCGAGTTTATTCCCATTCCGGTATCAGCAACGCTTATCTTTATCATTTCTGGTTCGTAAGCCGGATTGCTTCCATTGACACTCCCGGCCGTTACAGTTATTCTGCCGCCCGATGGCGTGAACTTCGCCGCATTGCTTATCAGATTGGTTATCACCTGCATTATCCGTTGCCTGTCGGCCCATACCACGGGCAGTTTCGGCTCGATTTGAGATTCCAGACGCAAGCCCATATTCACCGCCTGGGCCTGATAACCAGCGAGGGCGGTTTTAATAATCTCCGCTATCTCGACCTCCGCTACCTCCCACTGTATCCTCCCTGACTCGATCTTGGCCAGATCAAGAAAATCGTTAATCAGGTGGGTAAGCCGGTCAATCTGCTCATTGATAACAAGCAGGAATTCCCTTTCCGTCTCCTCGTCGTTATCATAGGTAAGCAGAATTTCCGTGAAGCTCTTGATGGAACTCAGCGGTGTGCGTAATTCGTGTGAGACGGTTGAAAGCAGGTCATCTTTGATCTTGTCAAGTTCCTGGAGTTTATCATAAGCGGCCTGCAAAGCCTCGAATTGCTCTTCCAGCTCCCTGGAATACCGGCTGATCCTCTCCTGCAACTGTTTTCGAGCGGTTATATCCCTCCCGATAGTCTGGATAGCGTATGGCCGGCCGCTCTGGAAGATTACCGATGCCTGCGTCTCCAAATATACGTAATCACCGTTCTTACGCCGAAGTCTAAACTCAGCCAAATTCTCCTGATATCCCTTCCTGGCAATCTCCTTGATAACCTGCCTGGCAAAATAAACGCTGTCGGGATCTATGACATCCTGGTAACTCAAATACGCCATTTCATCTCTCGAATAACCAAGCAGGTCAAGTCCAACATCATTGGCGTCAATGTAATTCCCCTTAAAATCATGAATATATACGCATTCCAGAGATCGATCGAACAACGCGCGATATCGCTCCTCACTTTTGTAAAGGTTCTCTTCACTGGCCTTCCTGAGTTCTATCTCCGATTGCAGATCCCTTGTTCTGCGGTAGATATACCAGAACAGCCCGATTACCATTACCACCAGAGCGACCGAAATCTGGTCAACTTCTACGGTTCGATCATAATTTACCCCGGTTGCCACGGCAAAAAACAGCAGGGTGACAATAAAAACGATTATTAGCTCGCGCCGTGATCGAGTCATCATTGATCGCAGGATGTGCTTCAGGCCGATAAAGCTTTTGAGATATCTTGTGCCTTTCTCTACCATACGAACCATCATTATACAGCCGCTGGATGTCTTTCAGTTATCCTGCTTCTGTGCTCTAATCTATATTTTAATCCATACTGTCAATCCGTGCATCCGGCAACAAAATCACAAATACAGTCCATTCGATGATGGAATACTGAAGTGTATATATTCAGAAACCTGAGTATACGGGAATTATTCAGAGGAGCTATTGGAAGAAGATAATTGTAAGAGAGTTTATATACGTCCCCAGTCCATGATGTCACCGCTGATGAAGAGTTTCCCTGATTATCCCGGGGACCCTATCGGCCCGACTCGCCACTGAGTATGCGCATCGTGGATTCCAGCAGCTGGCCTAATCCCCCCGATTTGGTGAAGAACCCCGTTGCTCCCGACGGGAAATTCCTGACTTTTTCCTGATCGAGGCCCACGCCCGTCAATACAATAACCGGGATTCCCGCGGTATCCGGGTTTTTCTTAAGTTCCTCTATAACTTCATGCCCGTCCATTTTGGGCATTATCACGTCCAGTATGATCAGGTCAGGGGGGTTGTTCCGTATTATGTCAAGCGCCTCCTCACCATCGTATGCGACAGCGGTGGAAAAACCCCGCTGTTTTAATTCGTAGGTAATCGATCTGGCGAGTGACTTGTCATCATCCACAACCAGTATTGTGCCGTGGGGATTCTTAAGCAGCCTTGTTACCTTGCCAAATATTTCCTCTCCCGAGCAAGGTTTGGTTACGTACTCGTTGGCACCGCGCTTAAACGCCTCTTCCCTTTCCTCCAGTACTGATATAATCAATATCGGTATTCCACTCGTAGAGGGGTCGCCCTTTATCATCTCAGTTACATCAAATCCATTGATATCGGGCATCATTATGTCCAGTGTAATGAGGTTGGGCATGAATTTTCTCACCTTCTCGATCGCCTCTTTTCCGTTTGCTGCTTCGATCACGTTGAATCCCCTGGCCGTAAACTCATGACTGAGAAAGCGCCTGATATTGGGCTCATCATCCACCACCAGAATGGTGTTGCCGGTTCCCGGTTTTTCCTCATTCTTTCCATCAACTTTATCCGCCGGTGGCTGTTCATTCTCACCCGGTACAGCCTCCTCGGCGACGGGCATCGTGAACGAGAAGGTGCTCCCTTTCCCAACCTCACTCTCCACCCAGATGCTGCCGCCAAAATTTTCCACAATCTGCTTACAAATCGGCAGGCCCAATCCGGTGCCCATAGCCCCCCTGCCAGCCTTGTCACCAGCCTGAGAGAACTTTTCGAATATCGCTTCCTGGTCTTCAGGAAGAATGCCTCTTCCGTTATCCCGAACGCTGACCTCCACCATCGAAGATCCGCCACTTGATTCTTTATCGACCGCTTTCGCGGTGACCCTGATTTCCCCACCTTCGGGTGTGAATTTAATCGCGTTGCCCAGTAAATTGGTC
Organism: Dehalococcoidia bacterium; assembly: GCA_046484125.1. Taxonomy (GTDB): domain Bacteria; phylum Chloroflexota; class Dehalococcoidia; order SZUA-161; family SpSt-899; genus JBGLNL01. The sequence goes on from JAWOBX010000117.1 coordinate 13,368, forward strand.
ACTACCTGGGTGAACCTGTCCTTATCACCCCATACGGGCGGTAAGCCGGATTGCAGTTGGGTCTCCACACGCAGATCAGTCTGAGCCAGTAAAGAGTCAACGGAATAAACGGCTGAATGGATTACTTCGGCCATGTCAACCGTGGTAGTATCCCAGTGCATCCTGCCGGACTCGATCTTGGAAAGGTCAAGAAAATCATTAATCAGGCGGGTCAGCCGTTCGCTCTCATCATTGATAATGTTCAGGAACTCTCTCTGCACATCCTTGTCATCCTCATAAGTTAGCAGTATCTCGGCGAAGCTCTTTATGGATGTCAACGGCGTTCTCAATTCATGAGAAACGATCGAAAGGAAGTCATCCTTGGCCTTATCGAGTTCCTGCATTCTTTCATTCGCTATCCGGAGTTCTTCCAGCCGCTGCTCGAGTTCCGTCCGGGATTTGTTAAGATCTTCCTCTACCTTCTTCCTCTCGGTGATATCCCGTGTGCTTCCCATCCCGGCCCGCCTTCCTCCGTATGGGATAGTACTTATCGCAAACTCCAGGTGCTTGACCTCGTCGCTTTTTGTCACAACACGCGCCTCAAAAGTGGTGCTCGGCTCTTCCTCTTCAGCCAACCGGTCCCTGATAGCCTTCAACCCCTCTCGATCCTCATGGTGAAGGAGTTCCCATATATTCATCTGGTAAAGCTCTTGTTCGCTATACCCCGTAATTTCACATGTTCTCCTGTTTACGAATATGAATTTGTCTCCTTCAAATATAAATATTCCATCATAACTCTGGTCAACCACTGTTCGGTATTTTCGCTCGCTCTCCAGCAGCGCCTGCTCCGCCCAGTTACGCGCGGTCACATCCCGCAAAATAATCTGAAATCCCTCCGTTTCATCAGCGCCTTCGATCGGCCCAATATGAATTTCACAATAAGTAACGCTGCCGTCAGGGCGTACCCAGGCGATCTCAAACGGTTCAGGGTAGTTACCTTCCAGTATTGAGCTGAATACTTCCTGATACCATGGCAGATCCTCCTCGCGCAGACCGAACAACTCCGAGAAATGCGTACCTACAATCTGATCTCGTGTACCACCGCCCATTATCAAAGCCGATGTATTACAGGAAGTAACCGTTCCACTCAAATCAAGGGTAACCACACCATCCGGGGCGAGCTCGATGATACTCTTATATCTACCCTCTGATTCATTTCTTAGTGCTTCCGCACGCTTTCGTTCACCTATATCGCGCAGGACTGTAATCATCTCAACCGGCTTGCCCTCGGAATCACACCTGAAACTGAGGGTGACCTCACACCAGACAGTCGAACCGTCTTTGCGATAGAATTCCAGCTCCTGGACAATGGGCCCGTTAGTGCCGAGGTTGCCGTTGCGCACCGTCGCCAGTTTTTTCTCTATCCACTTATTAACTATATTCCTCGACTCCGGGGGCAAACTCTCCTCCAGAGTAAGGGACATGGCTTCATCCGCGTCATAGCCAAGTAATCGCTCAACGGAGGGACTGACAAAAGTGGAACGCATATTCATATCGAAACATGAGATTACATCACTCATGTTTTCGGTAATCAGCCGGTAGCGCTGTTCACTCTCCCTGAGGCTCTCCTCCGCCCGCTTTTGCCTGTTGATATCCCTGATAAGCCCTATTATCTCAAGGGGCCTGTTCTCCTCGTCAGCGATCAACAAATATGTCGAAAGGGTCCAGAATTCGCGCCCATCATCATCGACAAGCTTGAACTCGCCCTGGGAAAAACCCTTTTCAGATACCTCACGAATCAGATACCTGACATGGCCGGGTTTGGAAAAGAATTCCTCCAGCTTTCTGCCCGCGGGCCTCTCGCCGGAGGTCCTCAGCATTTTCTTGGCAGACGAGTTTGCATAGGTGATATTTCCTGTCAAATCGGTAATGATCAGGCTCTCCGGCGCCCCGTCCATGGCATAAGATAAAATACCCATCCGCCGCTCGCCGCTCCGGCTCTCGACCCGGGCCTCCTGCAACTCAGAGACTTTCTGACGTAGCTGTCTCAGCTCGTCAAGAAGCTGGGCTTTGCTCCTGTCTTCGTCCCTCATTATCCCTGTTATGTCCCTTTTTATCGATTGACAGCCTGCATCTTCAGCAGGTACGCCATGCCTGAATCAATTATAAGAGGATGTTATCAGCTAACCTCTTTGTACCGCATTCGCCGGCCCCTTGGTCATATCTAGCGCACGGTCTTGTGCCGTGAAGTTTAAACCTTTCCAGCAGGAATGTCAACACCCTATTCGATTATAAATAATAAATATATCAATAGTGCCACCGCTCTATACGGACAGCTTAATTCACTGGAATTAAAATTAAACTTGAGCGACCAAATTATTAAGGCCATAATATCTATAAATATTGTAAGCTTGTATTTATTAAACGTAACGGGCCCGGAAACCGTCAGCTTTTTAAGTGAAGCACTGGGTGAAAATAGCATCGCGGAACATTTGTATAGAATCGTCAGGGACAGTACACCACGGGAGCCATCAGCTATAAATATAAACGTCGTTTTGAATGTCCCTTGTATCCGAATTAATTGTTTGTAAAAGCATCGAAGACAACGCTACCTTTTTTGTGTTATACTATAAACAGCCACGTAAACCGGGGATATGTGCTGCAGAAGATGCCGCCTGACCTTATTGCGAGGGACGGGCGGTTTTTTTGTTGTGACAGCGGGCTCCTACTTGCTAGCTGGGGTCGGCTGTCGAAACCAACGGGGGACCTGGTCCGAAAGGATCAGGTAAGACAGTGGACTAACAAATACGCAAGTAGGAGAATAATGACAAACGAATTTACCCAATTGGGTCTGCACCCGCAACTGGTGCAGACGGTAACAGAACTCGGCTATACTGCCCCAACACCCATACAGGCGGAGGTCATCCCGTTAATGCTGGCCGGCCATGACGTTATTGGTCAGGCGCAGACCGGAACCGGCAAAACCGCAGCCTTCGCGTTACCCTTGCTTCAAAATTTGCAACAAGCAAAGCGCTGTGTTCAGGCACTCGTTCTCGCTCCAACCCGCGAACTGGCCATGCAGGTAACCCAGGCAACGCATGAATACGGCAATTCCCAGCGAGTACGGGTCCTGGCTGTTTACGGGGGACAGCCATATGGACAGCAGATCAGTCGTCTCAGGCAGGGTGTGGATATTGTGGTAGGTACGCCCGGGCGCTTACTGGACCTGATAAAGAAAGGGGAACTCGATCTAAGTGGTGTGAGCACCGTGGTTCTCGATGAAGCGGACGAAATGCTCAGCATGGGTTTCATTGAAGATATCAAGGAGATTCTCAGCAAAACCCCGTCTGAACGCCAGACAGCCCTCTTTTCGGCCACCATCATGGCGGAGATCCGCAATCTGGCTAATAAGTACATGAAGTCGCCTCACTCCGTAACTATAGAAAGCAAACACCTTACGGTCGATGCCGTCGATCATCGTTGTTGTCTGGTCAACAGAGAAGACAAACTGGCTGTTCTCACCCGGCTCTTTGAGGTTGAGGATATCACCAGCGCGCTGATATTTGTAAGCACGCGTATAGGTACGAGCAATTTAGTGAATGAACTGATGGGCCGAGGCGTCGCCGCCGAGGCCCTGAACGGGGACCTGAACCAGCAGACTCGAGAGCAGGTTTTGAATCGGTTTCGCCGCAATCAAAGCACGGTACTTGTGGCCACGGACGTAGCGGCCAGGGGACTGGATATTGACGATATTTCACATGTGTTCAATTATGATTTACCACTGGATCCGGAAATGTATGTGCATCGTATTGGACGTACGGGA
>JAWOBX010000119.1:0-11837 GCA_046484125.1 Dehalococcoidia bacterium
CCGCCTGAGCATCCTCGTCTATCCCGTATATCCGGTCCATCCGGTTCAGGTCCAGCACGATTCCGCCATGCCTGGGAAGAGCCATACCGGTGGTGGTCGTCCCTCCCGCGCGCACAACAACAGGAATCCCTCTCTCATTGGCCAGCCTGAATACCAGAGAGACCTCCTCCGCCGAAGCGGGCACAACCACCACATCAGGCTTCAGCGGCCCTTCATAGCTCCATGCCCGGGAATAGGCGATCAGATCGTAGTCCTTATCGGCGACGTATTCCTCACCTACGATACCTTTTAATCTCTCGACTGTCTCCTTTTCCAACAGTCCTCTCCTTAATCCTGATCCAGGCTTTCGGTCTTACCGGTATATCGCTCATCCCTGCCCTTAAAGCCCTCTTTGGTACCACGGTTCCGCCGCTCCTTGAAGAAGTTGTATTCATCAGGCTCCCACCTCAGATTGGTGAACATGGTGTGGGAGATGTATACCAGTCCATTTGTCAGTCCCCACTGTTCATATATGAGCCGGCGGGTCGCCTTGCCGATGGCTATCCCGTCCCGCGGCAGCAGCGCCATCGACTCCGCCATCTTGTTGGTCTCTTCCTCCAGGTCCTCCGGGGGAACCGCCTTTGTTACCAGTCCTATCCGTGCCGCCTCCTCCCCACTGATCTTCGCCCCGGTAAGCAGCATTCCGAGCGCCCTCTTGATCCCGATCGTGGCCATAAGCAGTGCCACCTGGGAGCCGCTCCCGGCGAACCCCAGTCTTTGCTCGACCGTGGCGAATTTGGCATCGCTGGCCGCTACCGCCAGGTCACTGAGCAATGGATAGTAAACCCCCGATCCCAGACAATTGCCGTGACACTGGCAGATGGTGATCTTGGGATGCAGAAGTATCTTCTGCTGGGTCTCGTGGAAGAATCCCTTATCCACCGAGTACCTTATCCGCTGGCTGGCCCGGCGTTCTTCCTTCTGGCCGGTGCCCATCCCGTAGATGTAACCTACTTCGTTCAGGTCATGGCCGGCCTGGAAATCCTTACCGGCACCCCTTATCACCACCACCTTGACATCATCGTCGAACTCAGCGTCATCCAGAGCCAGATAGAACTGATCGGTTATGCCCCCCTGGCCGGGCCAGTCCGTCACGTTGCGATGCTCCGGATCGTTGAGTGTAACGTACGCTATATTACCTTTCTTCTCGTAAATGATCTTGGTAAAATCGACTCTTTTGTACTCCAGATGCGGGTGCAGATCTGCCATTTGATTTCTCCTTTGACCTTCAATTGCTTACTCAATTATAAACCCTAACTGTATGCCGGAGCAAAATATATCCCCTCCTGAAAACAGCGACGCGATCTGTGACTTTAAAGATTTATGTGTATTACAGCTACAAAACCAGCCTGAAATCAAGCCGCTCCGGGCTAATCGCTGCTTCTCGAGTATTGACAACTGTGACGAATTGATTTATCCTTCGTTCCACAAGGAGGTGTGCCAATGGAAGCATACTGCATGAAGTGCCGCGCCAAAAGGGAGATGAAGGATCCGAAGAAGGTCACCATGAAAAACGGTAAGCCGGCAACGCAGGGCGTGTGTCCCAAGTGCGGTACCAAGATGTTCCGAATCGGGAAAGGATAGGCCTTAAGTCTTCACCAACCTCAAGAAAGAGGAAGATAGCCCCCGGCTCGGATTCATTGCCGGGGGTATTATCTTGTTATGCCACCATCAAAGAGACCCTGGAAATGGCAGGAAGGTGATTATACTGTAACCAGGACCCTGCCATGGTCTGGTCCCGGCTGCCACAATCAGTGCGGGATACTGGTATACAGCAAAGATAACACCGTCGCAAAGATCGAGGGCGACCCGGAGATCCCCTTCAATGAAGGCCGCCTGTGCGTGCGCTGCCTGGCCCTGCCAGAAGTTGTGCACAGTCCGTATCGCCTGCTGCACCCTCTCAAGCGTGTGGGGGAGCGTGGTGAGGGAAAGTGGCAACGGGTAACCTGGGATGAAGCCTACGGACTGATAGAAAAAAACGTTCGTAGTATTCAGGACCGGTTCGGGCCCGAGGCGATAACCGTACTCACCGGCACGGGTAGAAATATAAATCACATCCTGGCCAAGCTGTGTTATTCGGCGTTCGGCAGCCCCAATATGTCCCCGGCCTTTTTCAGCGGAATCGCGTGTTATGCCCCCAAATTGAACCTGATGCAGGCCACGTTTGGCGGGTTCGCGGTAGCCGACTGCTCACAGATGTTCCCCGACCGGTACGACAATCCCGGCTGGGTGCCACCGAAGTGCGTTATCATCTGGGGTAACAATCCCGTAGTCTCAAACCCGGATTCCTTCATGGGATACTGGATTGTGGAGTGCATGAAGCGTGGAACCAGACTGATCGTGATCGATCCGCGGCTTACCTGGCTCGCTTCGAGGGCGGATGTATGGCTGCAGCTCAGGCCCGGAACCGATCCGGCGATTGCCCTTGGACTGATCAACATCATCATCAGCGAGAACCTTTATGACCGCGATTTCGTCGCCAACTGGACTGACGGCTTCGACGCGCTTAAGGAGCGGGCTTCCAACTTCCCACCGGAAAGAGTCGAGGAAATAACCTGGGTGCCACGAGAGAAGCTGGTGGAGGCGGCCAGGCTGTATGCCACCAGTAAGCCGGCAGCGATCCAGTGGGGCGTCGCCATGGAGCAGCATAAGGCGGGAATGTCCACCCTGCTGGGCGCTCAGGACCTGTGGGCGATTACCGGCAATGTCGATGTCCCCGGCGGGAATATTCTCAACCGGCCCGGCGTTGACTACACCAGACTCCCACCATTCGCCTGGGGAATCGAGGATGTCCCCAGGGAAACACTGCGTAAAACAATCGGGCGTGATGAGTTCCCTTTCTTCAAAGGCTCACAGCCGGACGCTGTGGCCGAGGCAATATTGACCGGCCAACCGTATCCGCTAAAAATGGCCTGGATTCAGGCAACCAATCCGCTAACCTGCACCGGAGCGGATCCAAGACGGATTTACCGGGCCATGCGCAATTGCGAGTTCGTGGTAGATGTTGACCTTTTCATGACCCCTTCCGCCATGGCTCTGGCGGATTTGGTTCTCCCGGCTGCTTCCGTACTTGAGAGAGACAGCATCCGGGCGGAGTTCGTCGGGGGGTGGTGGGGACCGCTAAGGGCGATAAACAAAGTGGTCCAGGCAGGCGAGGCCAGATCCGACGAGCAAATCCTGCTGGAGGTGGGCAGGCGCCTCAATCCGGATAGTTTCCCGTGGGAGAACGTCGAGCGGATGCTTGACTGGCTACTTCGTGATACGGGCATGACCTTTGCCGAGCTTCGCGAGCGGCCAATCCCCTATTATGCCCCTTTCGAATACTATAAACATGAAAAGGGTATGCTCAGACGGGATGGCTCCCCCGGGTTCAGGACTGAAACGGGGAAATTCAACCTTCACGTACCCGCGTTTGAGAAGATCGGACTTGATCCACTGCCCTATTATGAAGAGCCCCCCGAGAGCCCGGTGAGCACCCCCGAACTGGCAAAGGAGTACCCGCTGGTGCTGACGACCGGCGCCCGGTCATGGGGTTTCTTTCACTCCGAGCAGCGCCAGATTCCGGAACTGCGGGAAATCGACCCCGATCCGGAGGTGGAGATGCATCCGGTCACTGCCGGCGAACTGGGTATCACCGACGGAGAGTGGGTCTGGATCGAGAACAGCCACGGGCGTTGCCGACAGAAGGCCAGGATAACCACGACTATAGATCCGCGTGTAGTTCATGCCAGGCATGGCTGGTGGTTCCCTGAAAGGGAAGGGGCGGAGCCCTCCCTTTTCGGCATGTGGGAATGCAACATAAATCAACTACTTCCATGGGGACTGCAGGGGGTTTCCGGTTATTGCGCTCCCTACAAGAGCCTGATCTGCAGGGTTTACAGGGATGAGGAGGAGCGTTAAGGGGGGGAACAGTCATATATTCTATTCGACGCCAGGCTACCCGCCGGCAGCCTTTTCCACGAGTTTTATACCGCAATCGAGCAGCGCCTGCGCCCTCTCGGGACTGTCCGCCTCTCCCATAACGCGGATAACCGGTTCCGTTCCGCTGGGCCGGATCAGCAACCATCCCTCATCGAAGTCGAGCCGTACTCCATCTATCGCCTGAATTCCCTTTGAGCCAAGTGAAGATGCTCCCTGCTCCACAAGCTTCATCACATTCTCCTTGCTCTCATTGGGAAAGGGAAGCTTCTTTCTGGCCGTATAAAAGCGTGGGAACCTGTTTATGAAATCCCTTATCTCAAGCGGGGATTCAACCTCGCTGAGAAGGGTCAACGCGGCAACCATGGATTCCGGATAATAACCCATCCCCGGGATTATGTAAACCCCGACATCCTCCACCCCTATGGCAGCGCCCTGTTCCCGCACAAGGTGCGCCAGGTGCACATCTCCCACCTTTCCCCGCACCACATCACCCCCCATCTCTTCGACAGCCAAGTCCAGCAGCTTGCCAACCTCGATCGTGGCCGCAACCCGGCGTGTCCCCGATTCCCTGATCACCAGAGACGAGATAAATGTAGCCATCTCCGTAAATCCCAGGAAGCCTTCCCTGTCACAGAAAACGACCCGGTCCGCGTCGCCATCGAAGCAGACCGCCAGATCGGCACCGGTTTCATTGAGAAACTCGACAGTACCATCAAGTGTTTCCGCTGTCGGCTCCGAAGCCCTGCCCGGGAAATTGCCGTCCGGCTCATCGTTCAGCGGTATAGTGTCGATACCCAGCCGTTTGAACAGACTCGTGGCGAAACCCGATGCCGCTCCGTTCCCCGGATCAACCAGCACTTTCAGGTCCCGGTTGAAACTCCTTGCCCCAAACAGGGAAATGACCCGCTGGAAATATGATTCCACCGCGTCCGCATCCCGGTAAACGGCTCCCGGCAAGGCCCCCGTTCGGAAGTTCTTCCGCCGGAAGCAATCTTCGATCTCATCCTCCTGCTGACGACTATAACCTATCGCGTCCGGATTGAATATTTTTATCCCGTTGTATTCAGGCGGATTGTGTGAGGCGGTTATCATCAATCCCGCGTCGAATTCTCTTTCCCTCGTCAGGAAAGCCAGCACCGGTGTGGGCAGGATACCCAGATGGGTTACATTGACGCCGGCGCGAACCAGTCCGTCGGTAACCGCGTCCCGGATCGCCTCCCGGCTCAGCCGGCTATCCATAGCCATACATACTGTAGAGCCGGGAACCAGGAGGGTCCCCAGCGCCCGCCCCACATCCCAGCATAGTTCAGGAGTTATGTCCTCTCCGACTATGCCCCTTATTCCGCTGGTTCCAAACAATCGCATGGCGCTCCTGTTGTGATTATATAGCCCGCCGGCAAACCGGGCAAGTGGAAACTGTTTGAGCTCCGAATACGTCATAATATTTAAAGGCTGTTTCCTGATCAAACTGACACTTTACCCGACATATCCGTTATAAGTATACAAAGCACTTATCGATAAATACCGTCTTGTTCAGGGGGAAAACCTATGAATGACGCAATCCATCAGGAACTGAGCACACTTATCCGGGAAGGCAAAGTCGACATGCTGGACAGGTTCTCCGTAGTAGATGAGTGCCTGAACCGCGGTTTTACCGAGGCCGCGGACTGGGTTATCCGCAATCCTCATAGATACGCGCTTTTCATTGTCGAGCTTCTCAGCACAGGCATGTTATCCCTCTCGCTCTTTGAGACCAGTGCCGTAAACAGCAACTGAATCGGTCCATCGCCTCACCACGCTCACACCTTTATCAGGGCAGTATATACACAGCCTTTTCTCCCCTCCGCAAACCGCCTCACCACCGGGGAAAGTTACAGTCTCCAGTTAAGCGATAAACTAATCCGCGACCCTTTGGAAAGGGAATTTTCCTTCAACCTCTCGATATTTCATCCCCACCAGCCCGATAGCCGGCCGACCTGTGAATTTATAATTTCGCCGCATATTGCGGTGTGCCACGGAAAGTCAACTGCGCGCTCGGTATATCTTTCCTCTCCCACTGCTCGTGATAAAGCTGCCTGCAGATGATTGACTTTATCTTCCACTCGCCGTTTTCCCTGACGTATTCCTCGTGATAAATGCCTCCAACCCTCTGTGCCCTGTCGCCTTTCTTATCTATCAGATAGTTATAAAGGCCCCATGTGGCTCTGGCGGTATTATCGCCGGTAATTTCGATCTCAGGGTGGTGGCCGTGATGAAGGGCCACCAGATCTTCCGTAAGTCCCATACGGAAAAACTGCATTGTGTTTTCCCTGCCGTCAGTCTTGATCTCATCGTTGAAGTAGCTTGTCTTTACATCATCTGTGAAGCAGCTTTCCATATCATCCCACAGCTTCCCGTCCAGGCACCGTAAATACCTGTGCTTGAGCTTCTTTATCTCCTCGATATCCTCCAGTTTCTGTATTCTCCTTTCGAGTTCGGTCAGTTCCGCCATGAATTCACCCCCGTGTTATTTAGTCGCCGCGCGCCTTCCCGCTTCGATATGACTCTTATTGCGCTGTCGAAATTTACATGATATCGGCATTGACCGGCATATCGGAACAAGAGGTAAGAGAACGTAATGTTACCGTATTATAAGTTTTCCGGAAAACCTCCGCAACCTGTAGAATATCCACTGCTTCGAAGGGAGAGAGAAAGTCAGCATCCGGAGGTGTGAATATGAGGTGGATTGAGGATAGGCACCTCCTTCTTCACCTGGATTCCGGATCTGGATAGGGATCACCGAACTCCCTTGTATCCCTCCCGTATCAAGTACGGGACAGGCCTTTCCGAAAGAGGGAGAAGGTAAAAAGGGGAAAACAGGGTTTTCGGGGCCGCGCACCCCCGGGATTTTAATGGGCTGGCGGGTGGGAGATGCCTGCCGGAGGCACAGGAGATTCCCGATCTGGGTCGGGAACGACATATTATTTACGGAACGTTACGCCAAGGAACTCCTGAATAAGAGGTTACTTCGGGGGATTGGGGGTGTCCCCCGGATTTATAAGTCCCCCATGATTGGGGGATTTAAGGGGGTTGATCAGAGGTTCCCTAACAGATCCAGCGAAACGTTAGCCCTCAGTGCTATCTGATGCCCCTCCGGGCTGACCTGGCGAACCGCTCCGCACTCGGGAAACGATTTGCAGCAGCACCTCTGGGTCCTGGCGCCATTGGGATGGACTTTTACCGTCTCCCATCTGTGATGATGCAATCTCGGTTTAGTCTGTTCTTTCACAGTCATAAGTCCCACCATTACTAACTTTTGTATTATGGACGAGAACAGCGGGGTATTTTGTTCCATGTGGCGTCCCTGCCGAGACTCGAACTCGGAACCTACGGCTTAGAAGGCCGTCGCTCTATCCGATTGAGCTACAGGGACGCGGGCTTAAATAATATAGCACAGGCCCGAGCACATCTCAATCGTCCGGTTGGGCCCGGCAAAAAGATGGATTGATTTGGACGCATACTGGCATTTTCTCAAGTGCAGCTTCCCATCGTCCCGGGGAAACGGAACATTTCGATTAATTATCACCCGCGGGGTGAATGTGTTTGTATTTACAACGCTGTTTCCAGATTGTGCAGCGGCGGAGTTTATCCGCCAACTCTTTAACTCGATACAGCCTTCCTCTTCATCCTCACCGGAAGGGCTACCAGCGCCAGTGGAACAGCGAACATAAAAACGATCAGAAAGTAGCCCCCCGGACCCATATCCAGCATGTAGGAGATGAACATCTTCCGGTTGGATTTATCCGGCTCAAACAGGAGTGGTATCACCTCCCCCATGAACTCCTGGCACCTGGCCAGCGAAGCGTCATAATCCCCGCTGGAGGGCGCGACCGTCGAAACCCTCACCATGTCGATGGTCTCACCGTTGATACCGCTTTCCTTGATATAGAAATAGATAACAACCCTTCGTTCTCCTTCACCATTCCTCACCAGCAGCTTCTTAACCGATATCTCACCACAATCGATTGAAACCTCCCCCTTAACCCACCTTGCCACCTTTTCAGGGTCAATCTCATAAAGCTTCGCGACCCACGAGGTGTCAGTTACCCTTACGATGGCCTTGCCTTCCTCTTCTATGGTATATCCTATGGCCGGATAACATACGGTTGGAGGATGAAAGCTCGTCCTGTCGGAACTCTGCATGATCAACAGAAAAACCGGATCAAACGGGTTCTCATCGATGTAATTGCGGTTGATAACCGTATCAGCGCCCAGTGACTGCTTCCAGCCCCCTACATCCTTATCAATGCCCACCCACCTGTCAATCCGATCAGGGAACTGGTTCAGCTCCTCCGCATCGCCAAGATCGTGGCTTACATTGACGGTCAGTTCGTTACCCCTATCCCTGGATAGATCGTCATCGACGAACTTCACATTGTTGAAGAAGTCCTCGGGGCTGGTGAATGAAAAGACAGTAACCAGGAAGAACAGGAGAACCCCTATGATTATGAACGTTGTACTGTGTTTAGTAATCAATAACTTTTGGTCCCCTGTTTATTCGAAGCCATCCATAAGTTCTTGTCCCTGCCTGTACCCCGCGAAACCACCGCTTTTGGCAGCCCTTCACCGGTGCGTCATACTTAATTGTAGACAGCAGGATTGACAATATCAAGTGAAGGATGGTCTTTAAGTTTTAGAACATTTCCTTTTTTTCAACTGGAATGCAAACCTGAGATGAACAGACGCTCCACAGCAAAACCGGGGACACTACCCCAACCACCCATCTGGACGGGTGATTTTCATCAGCATGACACCATAAGTATTTGTCACCGGCCACCGGATTACGAATCAGGTTGGCCGGTTTCTTTGTCGCGCCCTATCTCCCCCGCCGAGCCTGTCATACTGAGCGCGAGCGAAGTATCTCCTCTCTTGGCTGGGAAATTCTTCAGTCGGCGCTGCTTCCCTTAGAATGACATCTTTCCAGTCTGTCATTCCCGCCCCCGATCGGGAATCTACCACCCAACCACCCATCTGGATTCCCAATCAAGTCGGGAATGACAGTTTAAGGGCGAACGCCATTCGCCCCTACTGACTATCGACTATCGACTACTGACCATCGACCACCGACCATCGACTCCCGACTATCGACTATCAATAGTTGAAAAAAGCTCCAATCGCTTGTATTCTAACCATGTAATAAACTAAGGGCTCCATTCAAAACATGCCGACGGTATTTCGGAGCGGTGGTTACCGATTCTTTTTCTATTCTGGCGACTACGATGAACCGCCGCATATACATGTCGAGTACGGAGACGGTGTGGCGAAATTCTGGCTCAATCCTGTAATGCTCGAGAAAAGCAGGGGCTTTTCAAGCAAAGAGTTGAAGAAGCTTTACAGCCTGATAGAAGAAAACCATTTTGTCCTGATGAAAGGCTGGGAGGACTATTTTGGAAACAAAAACACAGCCGGCTAACATCGAGACTGTGAAACTAACGGACGACAATCTTATCGTCGCACTGGCGGATGGACGTACAGTCTCGGTACCTCTTACCTGGTACCCAAGGTTACTGCATGGTAAACCAGGGGAAAGGGATAACTGGCAGTTAATCGGAAAAGGTGAGGGAATCCATTGGCCGGATCTTGACGAAGACATAAGTATTGACAACATCCTGCTTGGAAAACGCTCCAGAGAAACGCAGCAATCTCTCAGGCAATGGCTTGAAAGACGGGGTAGCTCCACTTAACCCTCTTCGATTGCATGACCAACCAGAGAGCACATTTTTTCTTTTGTAATTCCCAACCCCGATTCGTGAATCTCTTCGCTCCCGCCTCCGCTTGAGGGCGAACACAGAGATTCGCCCCTACTGATTATCGACTATCGACTCCTGACTCTCGACTCGCCAACCCGCCAACTCGCAAACACGTCAACCCGTAAACGGTAAACTTCTGTATTCTGTCTCCTGTATTCTGTATCCCGACTCCCGACCATCGACTACCGACTACGTTTAAGGGTACATCCATTTTATATTTGACGCCAGCGGGTGTATATGTTACAAATACACAAAAGTTCAAAAATAGTAAACAAAGATTTTTATATATCAGTAATCAGGGAGTTTGAAAATGAAGAGAATATGTATACTGACCGGAATGGTACTCATCATGCTCACGATGCTGGCAGTGATGCCGGTCACCGTTTCCGCCGACGGCACCCAGCCATCGGGCTCGGGGACCTCGGAGGATCCGTATCAGGTTTCCACGATGGATCATCTCCTGTGGATCAGCACCACCTCCAGTTCTTGGGGGGCTTATTTCGAACAGACCGCAGATATCGACGCCTCGGATACCTCAGGGTGGAACATTGGAGCTGGGTTCAGCCCCATTGGAGGCGGCGGAACTGATCAAAAATTTGACGGGGTCTATGACGGTGGTGGACATGTGATTTCAAATTTGACTATCAATCGACCCAACACGGTGAATGTCGGATTATTTGGCCATATCGGAGAATCAGGAAGCGGAGACGGCGTTGAAATCAAGAATTTAGTGTTGACCAATGTCGATATTAAAGGTGCCAGAGGAACAGGTAGCCTGGTGGGTCGAGTCACCGGGGACGAGAATACGTTTATCACCCGATGTACCGCAAGCAATGGAACCGTAATAGGCAATGGTGCAACGGGCGGCTTGGTGGGTTCAAACAATAGTTATGTAGAAACCCCAAGCGATAGGAATCATCATCCAACCATTCAATATTCCTATGCCAATGTATCTGTATCCTGGTCAACAATCGGGGCTGGTGATAAAATAGGCGGTTTGGCCGGATGCAATCAAAAGGGTAAAATATATTATTCCCATGCCCGTGGCTCTGTTACGGTGGATAATTCCGGCGAGCAAACAGAACCAACTCCGCAGAGAGTTGGAGGTTTGGCTGGCTGTATCTTGATTAGAGGATATATTATTAATTCTTATTCAGCAGGTAATGTTTCCACAGCGGGAACGGTTAATGATGTAGGCGGATTTGTTGGAAGTGGGGGTGGGGGAGGTTCAAATGGTGACACGGAGAACTGCTTTTGGGATACAGAAACATCTGGTCAATCAAGCAGTTCACCTGGTTCCGGCTGTACTGGAAAAACAACGACGCAGATGCAGACCCAATCCACCTTCACCGATACAGCTACAGAAGGATTAGACGAATCCTGGGATTTCACCAATACCTGGGAGATGAACGAGGACGTGACCTATCCGCTCCTGCAGGGTGTGGAAGGGCAGCCGCCTATCCCGGAATGGCCGGTTATCGCGCTCTTCTCATCAGGACTCCTGCTGATTGCGGGATTTATTGTGGTAAGAAGGAATAACATACGGGGTTTGCTTCAAAGGCAGGCCACATAACTGAGGGCCCCGACAGGAAAACACACCCCGGCCACTCCTCTGAAAGAGGCGAATTCCTGTGCTCGCTTAATCCGTCATACTGAGCGCCAGCGAAGTATCTCCCCGTTCACATCAGAGATTCTTCGGTCGCAGCCAGCTTCCCTCAGAATGACGGCACTCTTTTATTTGTCATTCCCGACCCCAGATCGGGAATCTCTATCGCCTCCGGCGAACACTTCCCACCCAACCACCCTTTAGTATCCGGGGGGCACCCCCGGACCCCCGGCAGGAGAACGCCCCCGGCGCTAACGCGCCACCCCCTCTTTCGGAAAGAGGGGGATTAAGGCACTCTTGTCCAAATTAAGTTTTAGAACTGAGTCCTCCATATGGTATAAAGAGTTAAACCCAAAACACTCAACCAAAGGAGGACCCAGTGAATAAGTATTGTAGCATGTTTAGTCAGATACTGCAGTCGTTTCCGCGTTTGGAGTTTCAGCGGATGGTCAAAGAAACCAAATCTGAGCGTCATGCCAGAG
>JAWOBX010000021.1:0-22299 GCA_046484125.1 Dehalococcoidia bacterium
TTCAAAAGAAACGGAAGCAGCGAATTTATGAAGAGGCGCCCTTCGATTCGAAGGGCGCCTTGCTGAAATGTGCGCCCGGCAGGGCGCACCCACTTGGGGGTGGAAGTCCCCTACAGGCCCGGCAGGGGGACTGTTAGCCGGACGGCAAGGGTGTCCACCGCGAGGTGGAATCTGAAGGAAGCCGCAGGCAAAGCGCTGGCCTGACGAACAGGAACCGCATAAGAGGCGGACATGCAGGATGAGGAGGCCATTATCTTCGAAGTCCGAAACCTGCACGGAGAGCATGGACGTAGATGCGGCGGGCATAAGCGTGAAGGTGGGTGCGCAATACCCGGGGAGGTCTGCCAACCTGCCCTGTGCTACGGTCATCGAGAGGTGACCGGAAGGGTTGGCAGAAGTCAGCAGAGGGCATAGTAGGTCTGGCGACCGGACTGAAGGTCCGAACATGGAATACTGGGAGGAGACTCGAATTTCGATGACAACTGGAGACGTAGAAGGGCGGGATGAGAGGACCGCCGCCTTTGCTGTAGGTAGCGGACGGAATCCGCGAGGGACAGGGGAAGGTGCGTCAAGGGTCACGGCAAGGAGAGAAGACTCCGACCGGGAGGGGATGGAGTTGATGGAAGCGGTGGTCGACCGCGAGAACATGGTAGCGGCATTGTTCCGAGTGGAAAGGAACAAGGGATCTGCGGGGATAGATGGGATGAAGGTGGAAGAACTGCGTGCCTATCTGAAGGAGCACTGGCCGCGGATCAAGGACCTGCTGTTGAAGGGCGAATACGAACCGGAGCCGGTGCTGAAGGTAGAGATACCGAAGGCAGATGGCAAGGGGATGCGGGAATTGGGCATTCCGACGGTAGTAGACCGACTGATACAGCAGGCGGTACATCAGGAGCTGGCCCCGATATTCGATCCGGGTTTTTCGGAGAGGAGCTACGGCTTTCGGCCTGGACGGGATGCGCAACAGGCCGTCAGGCAGTCGCAGGAATACGTAGAGGAAGGGTATCGATGGGTGGTAGACGTGGACCTGGAGAAGTTCTTCGACCGGGTTAACCACGACGTATTGATGTCGAGGGTGGCGCGAAAGGTAAAAGACAAGCGGGTGCTGAAGCTGATACGGCGATACCTGCAGGCGGGGGTGATGGCAGGGGGAGTGGCAAGCGCCCGGTATGAAGGGACACCACAGGGCGGCCCGCTGAACCCGTTGCTGTCGAACATCCTGCTGGATGAGCTGGATAAGGAACTGGAAAGGCGAGGGTACCGGTTCTGCCGATACGCGGATGACTGTAACATTTATATAAAGAGTCAGCGTGCCGGGGAGCGTGTGATGGAATCGCTGACGCAGTTTCTGGAAAAGCGACTACGCCTGAAGGTAAACAGGGAAAAGAGCGCTGTTGGGCGACCGTGGCGACGGAAATTCCTGGGATACTCGATGACGTGGCATAAGAAGCCACGGCTGAAAGTGGCCCCTTCATCGGCGAGGCAGTTGAAGAAGAAGATCAAGATGATCTGTCGCCGAGGCCGGGGGTGCAATGTGGGGAGGCTCATCGAGGAGGAATTGACACCTTTGCTTCGAGGCTGGATGAATTACTTCCGGCTGGCAGAGGTAAAGGGTGTATTCGAGGAACTGGATGGCTGGATACGGCACAAACTACGGTGCATTATATGGAAACAGTGGAAGAGACCGTACACCCGGGCAAAGAACCTGATGAAACGGGGACTGAGGGAGGAGCGTGCATGGAAGTCTGCCACTAATGGACGAGGCCCCTGGTGGAATTCAGGGGCCTCACACATGAACGAAGCCTTTCGAAAGTCCTACTTTGATAATCTTGGACTCGTGAGTCTGCTGGATCGACTGCATCAAATCCAAAGTGTTTCATGAACCGCCGTATACGGAACCGTACGTACGGTGGTGTGGGAGGACGGGAGCCGCCAGGCTCCCTCCTACCCGATTTGAAGGCGAAATAGATTGCCACGCTAACGCTCGTAATGAAATTTGAAATATGTTAAGGAAGAAGTTCCCTTCCCGCGTCCGGTGATGACAGATGCCGGGTTTTTCGCGAGGCGTTTTGGGGGCGCAGCCCCCGAGTTTAACAAGGGTTGATGGGCGGGAGTTGACTGCCGAAGGCGAAGAGATTCCCGATGGGGATCGGGATCACTGAACTCCCTTGTATCCCGGGGAGTAATCCCCCTTAAGTCCCTCCCGTATCAAGTACGGGACATGCCTTTCCGAAAGAGGGAGAAGGGAAGAGGGGGAATAGAGATAGAAAGAAGGTGCAGGAAAACTTTCCTGCCGGGGGTCCGGGGGTGCCCCCCGGTTCAATAAGGGCCGGCGGGTGGGAGATGTGCGCCGGAGGCAAAAGAGGTTACTGATCGGGGGCGGGAATGACAGTTGAATAAGGTGGTGGGCCAATAAAGTGATTGCCATGAAACCAGTCAAAGGTTCTCGCCGCTGACCGCGGCCCAGACAATCCTGGTGGGAGCAACAACCTTTACATGATCGGTGTCTTTGAGCGCCTTGCGAAGATAAAGAGCGCATCCCCCGCAGGGGGTTATTATGGTGTCGTATTTAATGCCGGCCGCGAGATTGCCAAGCTCATCTTCCTTCAGGCAGCACAGGCTTGAATCCAGATAGTCAATCTCAAGGCCTTCTATCCGGTTCATGAGATTGACGGACGCCTCGAGATCCGGAAGCGAATGCATGGCGTGTTTATAGTGATGGCAACCCTCATAGTAGTGGGCCTGGAGATGCAATTTACCACCCTCAAATAACCGCTCCAGAAGGGTTGCCTGCCATAGAATCTCCTCCGGCACCAGATGCTGGAACCGCATGTATACCGATTCGCAGGCGCAGCAGTAGTTAATGAGTTTCTTTGCCCCCGCTCCGCGAGCCTGCCTCAGGTTCTCTTCCAGGAACTCTTCGGCAAGCTCGCTCGCCAGTTGCATATCGCCGTTGTCACCTCCGTCGATCGCCTGATGAAATAGCATTGAACCGCAGCAGCGTTCCCCGGGAAGCAATGTATAATCTACCTTGAAATAATCCAGCAGCTTTCTGAAAGCCCGGAGGTCTTCCGGTTCCAGCCACGGATTGAAGCAGCCGGTGGTCAGGGCGTATTCCGCACTGCCGACCACACGGAAGCCAAACTCCTCCCGCAGGAGCCTGTCCCGCTCCTCCACCTGCTTGGCTCCCTGGGCCATCCCGCTTTCCCGGATATTGGCTATCAGGTTTTCGTTAAGCATTTATCTTCTCCCACCCGCCAACCCTTATTGATCTCGGGGCCTGCGGCCTCCGACACCCTGACTTTATCCTCTCGCCCTTGGGGGAGAGAGTTAGAGAGATGGAGACAATTCGTAGCTTAACCCAGGTATGCCTGGCCGCCATCCAGACCGATGCTCTGGCCGTTGACATACCGCGCTCCGTCGGTGCACAGCAGGGCCACGAAACGGCCGATATCTTCCTCCAGCTCACCCACGCGCTTCAGCGGAATGGTGGCTATAAAGGCCTCCGCCTCCTCCGCGTTGTTCTCTATCCACCACATCAGCCCGGGTGATTTGGCATGAGGCAGTATGACGTTGGTTCTGATCCCATCCTTGCCCCATTCGCAGGCCGCGCCACGCGTCAGCATCCTGATGCCTTCCTTCACTGCCGCGTAGCATCCATAGTTACTCATATCCCAGCGCTTGGCCGCGGAGCTTCCCAGATTGATTATGCACCCATCTCCTTTAAGGTACGGATAGCAGAGCTTCATCATTCGGAAGGTGGCCAGCGGTCCCGATTGCCACCCCGCCTCAAACGATTCATCGGTCACCGTATGAAGATCGAACAGCGGCACCTCCTGGGCATTGTTCACCAGTATCTGGATCCCGCCGAACTGCTCCACAACCTGGCTTACACAGTTCTCCAGCGATTCGCGGCTCTTGACATTACACTCAACAGCCATCGCATCCCCGCCCCTCTCCTTGATCATATCCCGCGTCTTCTCACACTTTTTTACGGTCCGTCCGGTGACCGCCACTCTGGCCCCTTGAGCCGCCAGAGCCAGGGAAATTCCCTGCCCCACACCCTGCCCTCCACCAGTCACAATCGCTACCTTTCCATCCAGTTCGCCCATCGGGTTCCTCCTTAACAAATAAATTAAAAGATTACAGTATGTCGTATGTCAGGTAATATGCCCCGCCCCTCGGTTCCCCCTTCGCTTTTGTATAGCATAGATCGTCTGCGGGATTTCCAACATCCGGGGGAATACGGTATCCTTACCGGTTCACCCGTTGCTGACAATACCTTATTCAAGGTCTGTTTTCAAGGGGAATACCTGTACTTTGCCGTTCTGTCATTCCCGACCATGATCGGGAATCTCTTCGCACTCTGGTGCGTGTTTCCAATCCGGTGAATTCGCCAAATCGTCTCCCGAAAACCTTTCCGTAGCGCGACCCTTTCAGCCTCGCCCTACGATTACAACACACCGGTATCAATACACCGTCGAAAAAAAAGCGCGCACGCACCCCTCCTTTATCCTGTATTCTGGCTCCTGCAATCTTTTTTACGGCACCGGCCCCGGAATCCCGGCTTTCCCCTTTTACCTTCTCCCTCTTTCGGAAAGGCACGTCCCGTACCCCGCTTTCCCCCTTTACTGAAAGAGCCTGTCCGTACTTGATACGGGAGGGACTTAAGGGGGATTTTCCTCCGGGAGACAGGGGAGTTCGGCGTTCCCGACCCGGACCGGGAATCTCGTTGCCTCCGGCAGTCAGCTCTCATCTGACGCATTGTCATTCTTGTATATTAATTAAGATGGTAATATGAGTTATAAGCACGACAGATCGATGTCATTCGGGTTCCTGTTCTCATGCGGTTACGCAACTCCGGTTACGACCCGGCGACCAGGGTTGCATCCGTTCCGTGTTTTGCCCCTTCTCTCCAGAAGGTTATTTCCACAGCGGATCCAATCTCTTTCGAATTCATGACCCGTTTAAGTTCCGGGCTGATGTTTACTTCCGTTCCATCGAGAGTGGTGATTACGTCTCCAAGCTCAAATCCGGCCTTGTCTGCCGACCTCCTCTGGCCATTTTGGTTATCATGGCACCTTATACGAAATCACATCATCTTATTGTGAAGCGACGCGTTTTCTTTGCGCTGCCTCTTCGCTTTCACTGCCCCGGTCTCACTTTGAATGGCGACATCCCGGTGAGAGTTTGTCACCGGCAGATAGTGCCGGAATCCGCATTGCAGGCAGAACTCGAACCATTTCCCCTCGCGGCATTCCCAATCGGGGAAAACGTTGCCACCGCATTTAGGGCAGAATTTTTCCAGTGCCATTGAAACCTTCCTTTCAGCGCTTGTTGCTTCATAAGTGCTGCCTCTATATTTCTTCGTATTCCGTTACCGCTGGTACTAACACCGCTGAAGACGTGGTGCAGGGAGCGAGGGCCGCTCCCTGCACCTGCCAAAGGAGAAAGGAGGGAGATCCTTATTTATATCGCAGTGCTTCTGACTTACCCCCATTTTATGTACCGGCTGGATTTATCGATCACCCTCATAATTCGCGCTGGCTTGAGCTATAGCTTGCGACTAAAAGCCCACTTTAATTAGATGTTAATTTCAATATCACTTTTTTCTTCCAGCTCTTCTATATGTGCCATAATAATTGATTGTTCTTGTTCTTGTTTCATTTGACTTGCTTTTTCCGTGCGCATCATTTCTTCCAGTTGGGTCCTTACCTCTTCAAAATCATCCGCTTCCAGGATTTCACCATACTGTTCTTCCATCTGCTCGAGGGTCATTTTCACTTGTTCGGCGGATGTTTTTGGCTCGCCTGCTTCCAACTCCGCTTTTAATTGATCGTATTGTGATCGTATTCCCAGGTAGCTTTTTTCGACTTCTTCTGTGGATAACTCCAATTCTTCTTCCCTGATAACTTCATCGGGATGCCCTTCCAGGTATTTTCCCACGTATTGAGTTTGGTATTTTTGAAGGGATATTCCCCGAACAATTTCTTCGTTCAATTCACCCCGGCTGATATTTGCCGCTTCCATTTGTTCTTCCAGTTCCTCTTCACCCCCAAAGTACATTACATATTCCTGGTAGGTTTCTTCTATCTCTTCATCGCTGACTGTTATTCCTTCTTCTTCAGCTTTTTGTTCCAGTAGAAGAGGGTAGATAAAGTAATTGTTTAACACCTGCTGTTCAATCTCATGCAACTCCTCTTCCATCTCAGGGCTGTCCAGATCCATGCCTTGCATTTCATATTGCATCTTTTCCTGTTCCAGAGCTTCGACGAACTCTTCACTGGTGATTTCCTCGCCGTTCACAGTTGCTACCACTTCTTCATATGGCGTGCCTTCTTCGCCTGGCATAATTTCTTCGTCTGGCATACCATCTTCACTTGGACCTGGTTCTTCTTCGCCATTACACCCGATCACAATTAAGCTGGTCACGATAACTGAGATAATCAGAAAAACAAAAAATTTCTTTTTATGGTGGTCTTTCAATTTGTTATGCCTCCTTAAAAATATGAGCCGTTGTCTCCGGTTTCCGAATTTAATTCAAACACATCATTGTGAACACTGTTAGTCGATGTTTTGCTTTGCCTGGATTAAGCACCAAATCCCATCATTCCCTTCTGGCTAAAACCATTGGAAGACTGTTCAGGAACTAAGTTATTCCCCCCTGCCCATCCGACCTTTGCCGCCGGGGCAACCTTTACCTTCGGCATGAGGTCGCTCACCGTTATTTGGGAAGTTGTCTCTGATACTCTCCATCACCTCTATGCTCTCCTTTATTCTCTCAGCCTGTTCCTCGGTGATGATGCCCTCGGCCAGGGCTTCATCCACCATTTCCAGCCTGGCATCGACGATTGCGGAGCTCAACTCGTCGGTGCTTATCCCCAGGTTATCAGCTACCTTGCCGAGAAGAACTTCACAGCGTTCTCTCGGCTCGGGTGGTGTGGAAGAGTCTTCTCCCTCGTCGGCCATTGCCGGGACGACCATCAGTCCAACGATTGAAGCCAGTGCGATTGCCAGTCCGGCCAGCATTATCCGTTTCTTCTTGAGCGTCTCCATTTACCCCCTTGCAGTTTTAGTGATATATGATTGATAACCAGTTCTCCTGCCCTGCGAAATTCCGAGTTACATATAGCCCCCTTCTTTGCGTTATGTTTTTCTAGCTGTCTGTTGAATCCGGCTTAACCTTATCACCGAAAGATGAACTCGGCTATGGGCGTGCGGGTAAGTATTACTGACCCATTATCTGGTCGGCCTCCTCCTGGGTTATCAGTCCGGCCTCCACCGCCTCGGCCAGAATCTCGTAGGTGGCGTCTTCATCCCCACCACCGGCCAGGAGCGCGATCACCTCGACCATCCGGGTTACCTGTTCCTCGATCATCTTGAGTATAAGGTCGGCTTCTTCCTGTGTAACTACTCCCGATACGACTGCCTCTTCGAGCGCCGAGCTTATTGTGCTTCCCTGACTGGTTGCTGTCTCCTGTATCTCATCAGCCTGTTCCTGAGTGATTATACCAATACCAACAGCTTCACTCACCATATCGATCTCGGTCTGGATGATGGCCGACTGGAGCTCTTCCGGACTGAGATCCAGCCTGGCGCTCAGGCTGGAGAGGAACTGGCTGTAGAGTTCGATATAAAGTTCGGTGTTTTCCTCCCCGACCTGACCGTTATCATCCGGAGGCGTTCCTGTTGGCTCGATGGAAGGAGCGGGAGAGTAGCCCGGTGTGGTGGTTGGCCCGGCTGTTTGATCATCTTTTGTTTCCTCGCTTGAGCCGCAGCCACCCAGCATTCCAACTGTTACGACCGCCACTATCAGTGCCAGTATCAATCCTCTTTTCTTCCACCCGGTCATTCGGTTCCTCCTTCATCTATAAATGTGAAACCAGGATTCCCCCGGTTCCAGGTATATGGGGAATCCTGGTTCTCTATGGTTACCGGTTTTCTATCTTCCGCCAGTTGGCGATCCTTACTGAGCACTTGAAGCTGTGCCGGGAACCGCGGGTACCGATGGAGGGGTGCCTGTGGCGGGTCCGGTCTCGCCAGGCGCGCCCTGACCATTCTCAGGTGGTCCCATCTGCATATTACGGGTACCGCTGTTTGTGTTCTGCTCCAGCCGCTCCTGAATCATGTTATTCCAGCGAGATTGTACCCGGTTCCATACCTGACTCGCCGGACCTCTTCTGCAATCCTCCCAGGCCTCTCTGAGAACGACCCTGTTCTGGATCCGCTCCATAACTCTTTCCCGAACCTGCTGGAACCTTTGTTCGATCTCCCCGGCCTTGTCCGCGCCGATTATGCCTTTCTCGACCGCCTGATGCAATCTTTCCTGCATTCGTTGCTGGGCCACAGACAGTCCGTAACCCCTCAGGCTCCCGTTTTCCTCGATATACGCTTGCATCTCTTCGGCCTTTTCTTCGGGAAGTATACCGTTCTCTACTCCTTCCTGGACCATCTCCTGTTCCGTCTGCGCGATGGCCGACTGCAATTTATCCGTGGTGACGCCGAGATTTGCCGCCAGTTTGTTCATGAACGCGTTCTGCAGCGCGGCATTCTCCCCATTTTCTGTCTGGGCTGAAGCTGGCGGGGGCTCGTCGGTCCCATCCTCTTCGGCCAGAGCAGCCGGTACGGCGACCAGACTTATAACCATCAGGCAGACGGCCATGAAGCCGAAAAGAGACCTCAATCGCATCCCTGTACCCTGAACCAACCGGGTGCTTGCTTTCTTTCTCATTGAGACACCTCCTTATCCTTGTTGGCTTCACTATAACATATGAAAATGAATTCAAGATGAACCGAACGTTAATCTTCATCAAAATCTCTTTCATTTTCAGTTCATCTTGGTGTAATATAATGGGAACGGATCAAAAGCGTGCCGGAGGATGACGGATGCGAATTCTTGTCGTGGATGATGACAGGCGTCTTTGCGGGATCGTCAAGCGGGGTTTGATGGAAGAGGCTTATTCGGTGGACCTGGCTTATGACGGTGAGGAAGCGGTATACCTGGCATCCATCAATCCTTATGATCTCGTTATTCTGGATATCATGATGCCTAAGAAGGACGGCATAGAGGTATGCCAGGAATTGAGGGTGAACGGAGTTAACATGCCGGTCCTGATGCTCACGGCCAGGGACGCCGTTGAGGACAGGGTAAAGGGGCTGGATTCGGGGGCGGACGACTACATGGTCAAGCCGTTCGCCTTCAGTGAGCTGCTGGCCCGAATCAGGGCGCTGCTGAGACGGGAGGCCCCATCCAAATCCTCCGAGATCAAGGCGGGAGATCTGGTGCTGAATACCCTCACCCGCCAGGCCAGGCGGGGCGACAGGGAGATAGAACTGACTACCAAGGAGTACGTCCTGCTGGAGTACTTCATGCGCCATCCCAATGTGGTGGTGACCAGGACGATGCTGGAGGAACACGCCTGGGATTATGATTTCGACAGCATGTCAAATCTGGTGGATGTATATATTCGCCGGCTCCGGCAGAAAATAGACCAGGAAGGCAAGGAGAAACTCATCCATACGGTCAGGGGCGCGGGTTACAAGTTGAGGATTCCATGAACTTTGTTCACAGTATAAAGTTTAAATTCACCATCTGGTACCTGATGATACTGGTTTTCCTGCTGGTGCTGCTCAGTGGTGGTGTTTATATGTATCTTTCCCACAAGCTGCTGCAGGACCTCGATGGTTCACTCGAAGGACGGGCTAACCAGTTGCGCAGCATCGGGGGAGTGCTGACAAGCATCAGCCAGGGCAGCTTTCAGGAGGAAGTGGGTGAGATTGTCCAGCTTTACTTCCATTCCGGTGGTGAGGTGAAGAAACTGTCACCACGGGAGGTCGGCCTTTCGCTTGATGAAGACTTGATAGCGCAAACGCTGGGAGGCCAGAGCTCGTATTCCACAGTCAAAACGGCTGACGGCACGGAGCTTCGAATTTATGCCACCCCCTTCTCCCCCGCCCCGCCCCGGCAATCCCCCGGCGGTCCGATGATGATTCCCGAAGGACTGGACATAGGCTCGGCAGCCCTGGTGGTGGGTCGTTCCACCGCTGATACCCGGGAGGCTCTGCAGGGACTGGTGTGGACGCTGATAATCGCTGTCCCACTGACGCTGGTGGTCGCCGGTGGGGGAGGCGTTTTCCTGGCTCGACGGGCGCTCAAGCCGGTTGATACCATAACTCAGACAGCTCAGGAAATCGGGGAAACCGACCTGAGCCGGAGAATCAGGGTCGATACCAGGGATGAGCTGGGCCGGCTGGCCGGCACTCTCAATCAGATGATCGAGCGGCTGGAGCGGGCGTTCAAGCGGCAGCAGCAGTTTACCGGCGATGCCTCTCATGAACTGAGGGCCCCACTGGCGGTAATTGAGGCGGAATCAACCCTGGCCCTGGAGAAGGAGCGGACAGCGGAGGAATACAGGCAATCCCTGGAGGCGGTTTCCCAGGAGGCGAAGCACATGTCGGGTATCATCGAACAACTGCTGACACTGGCCCGGGCAGACTCCGGCAGCGAGCAACTGGTGTTCGAGGAAGTGGACCTGGCAGAACTGCTGGACGAGCTTCAATCCGGGGCTGAACTGATCTGCCGGGAAAAAGGCCTGGTATTTGAGCGGGGTCGGTTCGAGCCCCTTCTGATAAAAGGGGATAGAGCGAAGCTCAAACAGCTTTTCATGAACCTGATTGACAACGCCGTCAGATACACGGCTGAAGGCGGGACCGTAACTCTTTCGCCGGTAAAGGATGGCAAGTGGGCCGGGCTTTCAATCAGCGACACGGGTATCGGGATTCCGGAGGATGACTTGCCCCATATATTCGAACGATTCTATCGGGTCGATAAAGCACGTTCCCGCGCCGAAGTCGGCAGCGGACTGGGACTGGCGATCTGCCGGCATATAGCTGAGGCACACGGCGGCAGCATAGAGGTTGAGAGCGAGCCTGGAAAAGGAAGCATCTTTACAGTGCGATTGCCCCTGTATCAAAGTTGATCCAGAAGCTTTCTTTCTTTATTCAGCACCGTCCTGAATGCGAATCAGCCCGCCAAGGCAGCCAATAT
Organism: Dehalococcoidia bacterium; assembly: GCA_046484125.1. Classification (GTDB taxonomy): domain Bacteria; phylum Chloroflexota; class Dehalococcoidia; order SZUA-161; family SpSt-899; genus JBGLNL01. Next base: position 11,048 of record JAWOBX010000021.1, read on the forward strand.
AAGCACCACCCTCTTGTGGGGCGAGTGTTATCGGAGCGCCATAATCATGATATTCCCCTCCCATCCCCGTCGGAACCCGGTAAACCGTCTGGCCCGAATCGAAATCAACCGCCGTGAAGTACCAACCGAAATTATCCTGCTCAACCGGCTCAAATGGTTCGTAGGTATAAAGGTAAACCAGCCCGTTCCCCAGCGAAAGCTTGGGGACCGTGGTGCAGGAATTCTCCGGACTGGCCCAGATCTCCTTACAAGTATATCCGCCGTTGCCATCCGGAATGAGATCGACTCGCGTCACCCCGCCGACGCTGGCTTCACAGCAACCCATCGGCTCAAACATGTTCCCCCGGAGAACCCCGTAGTTATTTTCGACAATAATGGAATATTCCGTTCCCGATTCACCCTCTCTGGCCACACCAATAAGCGCGTTTTCAGTGGTGCTTAAATCATCTTCAAATACCGGAATCTGGCATGTCACCTTTCCATCGGAGCGCTGTAGAAACAGAATATTCATTCTGGGTTCGGCGTTATCCCCGATAACCACCATATCCCCGATCAGTGTCGGGGTAGTCCCGGAACCCTGGTTGATCAGCCCCGGTTTGATTTCCGTGCCTCGGTCGTATTCGGTTCTCCAGTCTACCACCGGGAGACCGGTATCATCCGCGTTAAAACGGTACATGGCATGGTCGGTCACGATGTACACGCCATCTTCCCCCACCGTAAAGGAATTCTGCATTTCCTCGCCTTCCAGTTCGATTGTTTTTATTTCGCCGGTTTCCTCGTTGATTGTCCCGACCTTCCCATAACGAGAGGCAAACCAGAGCAGCCCATCCCAGTCCGGAATGACCATCTGCAGATGATCCCTTGATGGCGGTACCCTTGGAACCATGTAATTCTTTAAATCGTAACGCCGCAGGAGTTCAAATTCACCATCGGCATCGTTATACTTGATGATCTGAAGCGCGTTTTCTGAATCCGCTACCAGCACTCGGTCCTGGCTATCCATGACGAAGTAAGCCCCGCCGGATGTATCTCGATGAGCCGGCAGGTCGCCCGAATCGCGCCGCGGGAGCTGGTAAGATGCCAGTTCCTCCAGTGTATCCGGGTCAACGAGCAGGATAAGAAACTGGGTGAAACGGGCATTAAAAAGAACCATCCTGCCCTGACTGTCAAAAGTGAGGGTAACACACATGTTAATGCTGTCATTATACTTCTTCAGCATAACCTCCGGATTTATTCCCAGCGGCCCGCTGACCTCGTACGTGTCGGTCATGTACGAATCGCAGTGCATATTACTTTGTCCTTTGGGCCGCAGGAACGGATTTTGAGGAACGGTCAGGTGCTCAATCGGATTTGAGTATCCCCGTGGGAAATCGGGGTTCCAGTAAAAGGCAAAGTTTCCTTCCGCAAAAGGGATTTGCGTTTCCGTTGGCGATGGAGAAGAAGGAACCGTTGTTTGAGGAGGCTTCTGAGTGGGGGTTGGCTCTTCTGTGGCCGTTTGCCCCGGTTTCGGGGTATCAGCGGTTACCCCACCATCATTCCCGCAGGCTGCCAGCAAAGGCAACACCAGTAACAGGATCGTCAGAATAGCAACCGGTTTTATGCCTGATAATCTCATCACTCACCTCCAGATTTACATTGGAAATAACCTCGGGATCAAGTAATCACAGGGTATCTTAAAAACACCACTCTTCATAATAGCAGCGTTCGCTTCTGTGATGATTACGATACCATACCCGGGCGAAGGAAGCAATTTCCTTAGCTGTTTCGTCTTAATTCAGAGGGACGGGTACATTCCGGGTAGCAGTGCCCGGCTGATAACAGCAATGTGGGACTGGCCTCGACCTCATGGCCGAAAGCGATCTCCTTGCCCGCAAAATAGCCCCATGCTATGATACTCTCGAGATGAAAGAACCTGAGATTCCCATGATACTGGTGCGGCACGGGAGGACGGCATGGAACAGGGAGGAGCGATTCAGGGGCAGGGCTGATTTGCCCCTCGATGATTTCGGCATAAGACAAGCCGAAGTGGCCGGGGAAAGGCTGGCCGATTCCGGCGCGTCAGCGGTATATGCCAGTCCGTTAAGAAGAACAATGATGACCGCCGAACCAATTGCCAGAAGGCTCGGGCTTTCGATTCAGCCCACCGAAGAACTCATCGATATCCATTATGGTGACTGGCAGGGGCTTTCCACTGATGAGGCCTGTGAACTTGACAGCGAACTTTATAGAAAATGGATTGAAATGCCCCATGAGGCCTCATTCCCCAATGGAGAGGGATTGCGGGATGTTCGCCAGCGCGTCGAACTGATCATCGAAAGGGTTCTGAAAGAACATCCCGGGCAAACCGTCATTCTGGTATCACATGTGGTCGTGTGCCGGGTCTTCATCTGCGCGGTTCTCGGTATGGATAACTCCCATTTCTGGCAGATCGGCCAGGATGTGAACGCCATAAATACCATCGGATTGCGGGATGGCCGGCCGGTTCTCAACTCCATGAATGATACCTGCCATCTGAAGGGCCTGAGTTAGTATGGAAGTAGCCCGCCTTAACCAGCTGCTGGCACAACAGCACGGTTCCCGCGCGTGGCACTCCCATGGCGCTCCGCTATCGGAGCTGATAGCCACAATCCTTTCACAGAACACCTCTGACGTCAATTCAGGCCGGGCCTTCAGCTCACTGACAGGGAGGTTCGGTTCGTGGGAAGAGGTCGCGCGGGCGGATATCAGCGAGATAGAACAATCGATAAGGTCCGGAGGCTTATCCAGGGTAAAGGCCGCCCGTATCAAAGAGATACTGCAAAAGATCCTGAACGATAGGGGTTCACTGGACCTGTCGTTCCTGGAATCCGTCAGCGTCGAAGAGGCAAAGGAATGGCTGAAAGCATTACCCGGCGTCGGGGCTAAAACGGCGAGTTGCGTTCTACTCTTTTCCCTGGGAAGGCCGGTTTTTCCGGTGGATACCCATGTTTTCCGGCTTTCGAAGAGGCTGGGACTGATCTCCAACGGTGTCAACGCGGAGAAGGCTCATGAGCTCATGACGGAGATGGTTGCGTCGGAGTATGTCTACCAGTTGCACCTCAACATGGTGGAACACGGCAGACATGTGTGCAGGTCCCGGAATCCGAAATGCTGGGAATGCATTATTGGCGAGATTTGCCCTTCTTATCAGGCTTTCTTTGTAAGGGGGCTTCATGGAGAGGGATAGATTCGAAGAACTGGTTATCGAGGCGGTGGAAAGCCTGCCCGAGCGCTTCAAGGAGAGCCTGGAGAATATAACTATAATAGTAGAGGACTGGCCCTCGAGGGAACAACTGGAGGAGGTTGGCCTGAAGAGCAAGTGGGATCTGCTGGGTCTGTATGAAGGTATCCCGCTGACGAAACGGGGGCGGGGATACAACATGGTTCTGCCTGATAGGATAACCATCTTCCAGAAGCCGATCGAGAGGCGCTATAAGTCCGAGGAGAGTATAATTCGTAAAATCCAGAGTACTGTAAGGCACGAGGTCGCTCATTATTTCGGTATCAGCGACAGGAGACTGAGGGAGATAGACAGGTACTGATGAATAGGTATCTGTCGAGCGAAAAATAATAAGTTCGGGGTAAGCGGATGAAACAGGTAAATGTGGGAATAATCAATGTAACAGGGTATATCGGTATTGACCTGGCGCGGCTGTTGTACCGGCATCCCGGGGTTAACCTGGTATCCGTCACCGGGAGGAGCGCGGCCGGGGAGGGGTTGGGGGATATCTTCCCGCATATGGCCGCCGCGGGGCTGCCCATTACATCGGAACTGGGGGATGTGGAGGTGGCCTTTTCCGCCCTGCCGCACGCCGCCAGCGCGGAGGCTGTGGCGCGGGCCCTGGAGAGGGATATCAAGGTCATCGATATCAGCGCCGACTTCAGGCTGAAGGACCTGGATGTTTACCGGGAGTGGTATGGCGTTGAACATCCGGTGCCGGAACTCATAGATGAGGCGGTTTATGGATTGACGGAGCTCTACAGGAAGGACATCGCCGGCGCCAGACTGATTGCCAATCCGGGATGCTATCCCACGAGCGCGATCCTGGCCCTGGCGCCGGCATTAAAGGAAGCCTTGATAGAGCCCGATATCATTATCGATAGCAAGTCGGGGGTTTCCGGGGCGGGGAGGACGTTGAAACTGACAACACATTTCTGCGAAGCCAATGAAAACCTTTCCGCGTATGCGCTCGGCGGGCACCGGCACATGCCGGAGATCAGGCAGGAGCTTCAAAATATTGCCGAAAACGAGATATCGCTTACCTTCCTGCCGCACCTGGTCCCAATGACCCGTGGGATGCTGAGCTCGTGCTATGCCAGTCTGCGAAGTGATACAGGTATCGACCGGGTACTGGAGTGTTACAGGGAATTCTATCGAGGCGAGCCCTTTGTCCGGGTAGTTGACATTCCTCCTCAAACGAAGCACACACTCGGGAACAATTTTTGCCTGATTCATCCGGTGATTGACCGGTCTACCGGGCGGTTAATGGTGATAAGCTGCATCGACAACCTGGTGAAGGGTGGTGCGGGGCAGGCCATCCAGGATATGAACCTGATGCTTGGACTGCCCGAGGCCATGGGACTGGAACAGCTGGCCATCTATCCTTGATTTGGTGTTAATGCATCATCACTTGCGGATCTATATAAGTGTTGCGCAATGTATTCCGTCAACTCATTGCTTTACCTGCAATCAAGTTAAGGAACCTCTGATCAACCCCCTTAGGTCCCCCAGTCATAGGGGACTTATGAAGCTGGGGGACACCCCCAGACCGGTCGAAGTCCCTCTTACTGAAGAGGTTACTTAATTCACCGGAGATATCTTTTTTTCAGGCTCATCCACCACTGGAAATCGTAACTCTTTCAGGCTCATTTTCCATTGGAAGAGAGTGGAAAAATAGAAGAGCTTTGCCACAAATACGGTATTCGTAAGCTGTCCTTTTTCGGATCTATCCTTGGTAATGATTTTGGCCCGGAAAGTGACGTAGACGTGCTCGTGGAATTTGAACCGGGAAAGGTCGTCGGATTCCTGCGTATGGCTGAAATCGAAATGGAACTCTCAGATATTCTGGACCGGAAGGTGGACTTACGGACACCGGAGGAATTGAGCCGTTATTTCCGGGAGGAGGTATGCGCATCGGCAAAGGTGCAATATGAAAAGAAATGACCTCATTCGCATACGCCATATTCTGGATGCCACTAACGAAGCGCTCTCATTTACCCAGAACCGCTCCCGTGCCGACCTTGCCGGTGATCGAATGTTGACACTCTCACTTGTAAAGTCCATTGAGATCATCGGTGAGGCAGCCTCAAAAGTTACCTGAGAAACCGGAGAAAAGACTCCCGAAATTCCCCGGGAAAGCATGATCGCGATGAGAAACCGGCTGGTACACGTCTACTTTGATATCGATGTTGACCGAGTCTGGGATACGGTTACAGATGACCTGCCTGCGCTGAAAGCTGCTGTTGAAGAGGTGATCTCCGGGGAAGACGTACCCTGAGTATTGTTTCAAGTAAGTTTATTCTTCCCCGCGAAATCGCGGTTACCTGAGAAACGGATTATTCTTCCCCTCAAAGCCTATTGACGTCTTCGGTCCATGGCCGGGCAGGACAAGGGTATTCTCCGGCAGGGCCAGGAGCTTGTTCCTGATGCTGGCTATTAACTGCTCGTAGCTGCATCCCGGTCCGTCGGTGCGCCCGATACCCAGGTTGAAAAGAGCGTCACCTGTGAAGACAACCCCATGCCCCTCGATGGAAATCCCGCCCGGACTGTGGCCCGGCGTGTGGAGAACACGGAAGCTCAGGTCGCCGATTTTCAGCAAGTCCCCCTCATTTAATAACCTGTCTACTGGTGGAGGTGACTTGATGGTGGGGTCAATAGCCGTCAACTGGCCGTAATCGGAGCGCTGCGCGTTGCCAGCTTCAGCCGAGTGGACGGCAAAGCCGGCTCCGGTCGACTGCTTGATATATGTTACCGCTCCAAGGTGGTCCGGGTGTGTGTGAGTGGCCACGATGTAGTGAATCTTCAAGCCCAGCTCGTTGATATTGCTCATTATTTTCATGGCCTCTCCCGCCGGATCGATAACCATCGCGTCGCGAGACCTGTTTGACGCGACCAGATAGCAGTTGGTGCCAAAGGGCATTATTTCCAGTTGGCGATAGATCATCTTTGCCATTTCCTCATTCCCCAATAATGACCGCTATTGCTTAGATATGTATATGATCAGATGAACACTTTCTCAGGGTGCCACAATCCGGTTTCCTTACTAAATTTTACCAGACCGAGGAACCGCCCGTCTTCTGAATAAGCGCGGCACAGCTCATATTCGCCGGTATCTTCACCTTCGATAGAACGTATGGCACGGCCGTAGGAGATCTCCCTCTCGGCCTCCGGAGAGACTGTAACGCTTCCCAGGTGTGAGACGATGATATCCATAGGATATATAAAGCTTTCCCATGAACATTCTTTAAATCCTGCCTCGGCCTGTTCCATTGAGACCGACTGATCGATGTGGAATGGGCCGCTTCTGAGACGGACCAGTCTCTTCAAGTGTCCGCCGCAACCCAGTTCATTTCCGAGGTCGTGAGCCAGAGAACGAATATAAGTCCCTTTACCGCAGTCTATTTCCAGTTCAAGGACCGGTTTCTGCCAGTCCCTGATCTCGAGGCGGGAAATTTTAACTTGGCGCGGCTTTCGATCTACCTTGACTCCTTTGCGGGCGAGCTTGTACAGCGGTTCACCGCCATACTTGATGGCACTGTACATCGGTGGTACCTGTTCGATGCTTCCCTCAAATCCCTGAAGCGCTTTTTCTATAACCTGGCGTGAAAGGTGTGATATATCGCCGGTCCACTCGGTCTCTCCACTTGCGTCACAGGTAGTGGTCGCCCGACCGAACTCCACTTGAGCCAGATAGGTCTTGGAGGCATCGGTGAGAAAGGAGGCCAGCCTGGTAGCCTGCCCGATGAGAATGGGTAAAACACCGGTTGCGTCGGGATCCAGTGTGCCGGAGTGGCCGACCTTTCTAACCCCGCTGAATCTCCTGATGGCGGCAACCGCCTGAAACGAGGTATTGCCTGCCGGCTTATTGAGGTTGAGAATGCCGTTTATGTAATGGAGGGCCAAGTTGCTTTCCTGGTGTAGCTTCCCGTAAATAACCGGACTTTAGATTATCTGATAATACCAATTATATAAACTTACTACATTTCCCGCCCCGCCGCCCTGTGTTGTTAATCGGTGAGCGAACTCGCATTCCGAGTTCGCTCACCGATTAACAAACCCTTCCAGTGAACCAATGAGTGGAAAAAACATTGCGGAACACTTGTATAGAAGCGTTAAAGACAGGGCACTAATGTAGCGTACCGTAAATAATCGGACTTTCCCTGATACAAATTGTGTTCGGGTACTCAGCCTCATCCCCACCACCGCCCGACGCTGACCACCCCGGTAACGCACTCGTAAGCGCCAGTGCGTTACCGGGGTGGTCAGCTTTTCAAGTGAAGCAATGCGGTGAAAATAGCGTTGCGGAACATTTGTACAAAATCATTAGGGACAGAATACTAGGGCTCAGGGTTTTCGGCCGCGGCCCGGTCTATCATCTGGAGAAGATGCTCCCCTTTTTCGATGGAATCATCCCTTTCGAAGATGAGTTTAGGGGTGTACCTGATCCTTATGCGCGATCCAAGTTCATGGCGGAGGAAATCCGAAGCCGAAGCCAGTCCGGCGAATACCTCCAGCTTTTCATCTTCAGTGCCCATTACGCTTATAAAGACTCTGGCCTGCTTGAGGTCCGCGGTGATATCGACCTCGGTGATGGATACTATGCCGTTGATGCGCGGGTCGCTTACCCCTCTGGCCAGCAAGTCGCTGAGCTCACGGCGTATAGTCTGGTTTACCTGTTTCTGGCGCTTGGTGCTCATTGCTTCTCTCTGTGATAGAGTTCAATGACATCGCCGACCTGGTAATCTGAGAAACCATCAACTTTTATACCGCATTCGTTGCCTGCAGCGAGTTCAGAGACATCATTTTTAAAATGCTTCAGGCTTGAGACCTGGGATTCATATATTACCTTGTCGTTGCGCAGGATTCTGGCCGAGCAGTTCCTGGCCGCCTTGCCATCGATTATATAGCATCCCGCTATTACGCCGGTTCGCACTTTGAAGGTCGCGCGTACTTCCGCGTGGCCATCGATCACATCTATATAGGTCGGCTCAAGCATGCCATTAAGGGTGCGCTCGATATCTTCCAGGAGTTTATATATGATATCGTAATGGCGTATTTCTACTCCTTCGGCATCGGCTAGCCGCTTGACTCTTGGATCGGGACGGAGGTTAAAGCCTATGATCACAGCTCCAGAGGCACTCGCCAGCATGATATCGCTTTCGGTTATCCCACCGCTTCCGGAGTGGATTATACGCACCTTGACATCTTCGGATTCCAGTTGTTCCAGAGAGCTCTTAATGGGATCGATGCTGCCCTGTACATCGGCTTTTAAAATCAGGTTGAGGCCTCTGGTTTCGCCGCTGCGGATCTGGGTTGAAACGTCATCGAGTGTGGGGGATTTAACCCTTTGCGTCCTCTGTGTATCCAGGAATTCCTCCACCCTGGCCCGTGCGGTACGCTCATCCGCCACTACCTGAAAGTGATCGCCGGCTTGAGCTACTTCGCTCAATCCCATGATTTCCACCGGGGTCGATGGCTTTGCCGACTCGATTCGCTTGCCTTCATGATCAAACATCGCCTTGACCTTACCCCATTGAGAGCTGGCAACAACTATTACATCGCTGACACGAAGAGTGCCTTTCTGGATCAGTAGTGTGGCCAGTGTTCCTCTGGTGCTGTCGAGCTTGCTTTCCAGTACCACCCCGCTTGCGACGGTTCTCGGATTGGCTTTGAGCTCCGACATCTCTGAGACCAGGACGATGTGTTCCAGGAGTTCCTGAAGGCCTTCACCGGTTTTGGCTGAAATGGGGAGAGCGATTATATCACCCCCCCATTCTTCTATGATAAGATTGTGTTCGGTTAGCTGCTGCTTGACTCGATCAATATCTGCGTTCGGTTTGTCAATTTTGTTTATGGCCACTATGATGGGAACCACGGCTGCCTTAACATGATTAATAGCCTCTATAGTCTGGGGCATTATTCCATCATCGGCGGCGATAACCAGAACGGCAATATCGGTTATACTGGCCCCTCGGGCTCTCATCGAGGTGAATGCCTCGTGACCGGGCGTGTCGACGAAGGTGATTTCCTGGTCTTTAACAGTGACCTGGTAGGCTCCGATATGCTGGGTGATCTCTCCAACCTCTCCGGCGGTGACATTGGTGTTCCTTATCGCGTCCAGGAGGCTTGTCTTACCGTGATCAACGTGTCCGAGAATGATGACCACTGGCGGACGCGGCTTCTGAGCCTTTGCCTCCCTTTTTGAGACCGGCGCTTCCTTCGTTGCTGTCGGTGCTTCCTCTTCTTTTTCAAGTGCCGGCTGATAACCGAACTCCCTGGCAACATCAGCGGCTGTATCATAATCGATCGCCTGATTGATACTGGCCATCACGCCTTTTCTCATGAGGCGTTTGATGCTTTCGATAGGACTTATACCAAGAAGATCCGAAAGCTGTTTCACCGTAAGGGATTTGGGCAGAGATAAAACAGTTTCGACCTCAGCGCCCTTTGGCGGGACTTTCTTGGTTTGACGGGTTTTGCTGCCTGATGACTGGTGTTTCATTGAGCCGCTCTTTCGACAACCGTTTCAACAACGGGTAACTCCATTGCATAATCGATCAGTCTACCGCGATTTTCCTGTGTAATACTTGTTTTCAGGGTGCCAGCTATACGGTTCTTTCGGTCCTTTTTGAAAGCCTGCTCCCAGCACCCCCGTCTCTTGCATAGATACGCTCCGCGGCCCGGCAGTTTTCCTTTCGGGTCCGGTTTGACTTCGCCGTCGGCAGAATGTACCAGCCTTACCATATACCTCTTTGGCCTGACTTGGCGACAGGCGACGCACGTTCTCATGGGCGTATGGTGTTTAGTAGAGCTCATCTTCATCTAACTCGATCTCGTATTCGTCGACCGGTTCCTCTTCGTCGACCGGTTCCTCTTCGTCGATGGGTTTCTTGGGCTTGGCCTTCTTTTTGGCTTTGCCCTTTTCGGTTACCTTTTTCTTTTTCTTCTTTTTACCTTTGTCCTCTTCCGTTGCGGTTCCCGTAGTTGGGGGCAGTATATCCTCGGCGAAGCGAATGCCGGCGCCTTTTGGTTCAGCTATTTCATTGTCGATCAGCGGCGCGCCGCTAATGTATCCCTCTTCCTCTTCTTCCTCCTCCTCTTCTATCGCTTCTTCGGCCTCCTCCTGTTTACCCCTCTCTTCCACCGGTATTACTAATTCCTCGAGCTCCTCTACCGTAACCGGCTCTTCTTCATACAGTATGCCTTCTTCCGCGGCAGTGCTCTCACTCTTAATATCTATTTTCCAGTCTGTGAGCTTGGCCGCCAGTCGGGCGTTCTGACCTTCCCTGCCGATCGCCAGAGAAAGCTGGTTATCCGGCACGATCACCAGGGCCGACTCCTGAATCGAATCGAGCCTTACCTCCGAAACCCTGGCCGGGCTGAGTGCATTGGCAATAAAAGTTCTCGACTCAGCATTCCATTCCACTATGTCTATTTTCTCGCCCTGTATCTCATTAGTGACATTCTGGATCCTGATGCCGCGAAGGCCGATACAGGAACCCACCGGGTCGACGCCCGTCTGTCTGGCGGTTACCGCCATTTTGGTCCGGAAGCCGGCTTCCCTCGCGACGCCCTTAATATCGATGATTCCATTCCTGATTTCCGGGACCTCAAGCTCGAACAAACGCTGGACCAGTTTGGGATGAGACCTTGAAAGGAGGAGGCGCGGGCCTTTGCTGGTCTGGCTCACTTCAACCAGGTACACCTTGAGTCTCTGGCCGGGTCTGTACTGCTCGGTTCGTACCTGTTCAGACATTGGAAGTGTTCCCTCTGCCTGCCCCAGGTCAACCAGGATCTGCCGGGCGTCAATTCGCTGTATCACTCCGCTCAGAACCTCGCCTGCCTTGTGGGCGAATGTGCCGAAAATAAACTCGTGTTCGGCCTCGCGCAGCCGCTGCATTACCACCTGTTTGGCAGTTTGTACTCCAATCCTTCCCGCCGCCAGTGGGTCGATTTCCACATCGATCGTGTCACCGAGCTTGGCCGACTTGTTGAGTTTTTTTGCCTCTTTCAG
>JAWOBX010000063.1:0-32314 GCA_046484125.1 Dehalococcoidia bacterium
TTTTGTCAACGCCGTGCTCGCGGGCGAGTCTTGGGACAACATGACTGGGTATCAGGTTGCAAATTTGCTTCAAGACTGTTACATTCCTTTTGGACGACTTCATTGGCTCCTCCTTTTGTTTGCTAAAAAAAGAGTAGCCGGGAGTCGTCCATTTTGTCAAAATTATCAATTCCTATGGGATGCTAGTGAAAAATTAACGCGAATTTGCTTACAGACTCTTGACAATCGTGCATGAGTTGGTATATCCTTCGTGACAAAGGAGGTGCTGAGATGACAGCCTATTGCATGAAGTGCCGTAAGAAAGTGGAGATCAAGAATCCAAAGAAGATCACGATGAAGAACGGGAAACCGGCGACTCAGGGTGTATGCCCCAAGTGCTCGACCAAGGTGTTCCGCATCGGCAAGAGTTAAATCAATAACTCTGGAAAACAATACATAAATTTAAATTGAAGGAAGTCAGGGCTTCCTGCTGTAGTTGTATTCTACTCTGTTTCAGGGTGAGTGTAGCTATTACAACAGGAATATTATAGATTAGCTGGCTTCATATATACTGACGCTTTTTCTAAACTACCGTTCGGTAAAGCTAAGAAAGCAATGCCGCTACGTTGAGAAAGCGGAAGTATCAAAGCCTGATATGATTTGCGTTCAGGTGCTGTGTTATCAGGCGAAAGAGTGCTATGAAAAAAACCGGGGCCTGACTGCTTCAGTCAGGCCCCGGTTTTTTTGCGTGAAATACAATGACTCGGTCTGAATGTGCACTTCTAAGTGGCCGATTTGGTTGAACGCTTTATGATATTGACAGCGTTCCGGATAGCGTGGTTTATGGCGTACAGCCACTCAAGGCTTGTCGATATTGCCAGTTGAAAACTTCTATTCCCTATTTCCTCTTCGGAACGTATTTGCTGCAGTCTGTCGAGCCAGTTCCGGGCTTCTCTGTGTGAGGGGTTCAGATGTAGCGCACGGTAGAAATCAGCCTCGGCCGCCTCATATTGCTCGGAGGCGTAGAATGCTCGACCACGATTGCAATATATGGATGGCTTCCGGAGATTCAGCTCTATTGCCCTGGTGAAATCTTTAATTGCCAGTTCGTGTTCCCTCAGGGCGCTGTATACCAGTCCCCGCCCATTGTAAGCTCGGCCGGAGGAATCCGGTTCCAGCTCTATCGCCCTGGTGAAATCCTCCCTGGCCTTGCTGTACATTCCCCTTACCCCGTACATTGTGCCACGGCACCTGTATGCCTCAGGTGACCTGTGGTCTCGTCTGATAGCTGTAGTATAATCTGCCAGGGCTCGCTCAAATTGCCCGTTATGTTTGTGAACTATACCGCGGCGAAGGTAAGAGACAGCGTTCTGGGAATCAAGAGAAATGGCTTTAGAGAGGTCGGTGATTGCCGGTTCGTATATTCGGAGGGCATCGTAAGCAATCCCTCTGTTGCTGTACAGAAGTGGGTCATCCCGGTCTAATTCTATCGCTTTTGAGTAATCTTTGATAGCAAGTTGATATTGGTTTAACCCATGATAGGCCAGGGCTCTGTTATTGTAAGGAGCGGGAACATCCGGACGCAACTCGATAACTTTGCTGAAATCCTCTACCGCCAGTTCATATTCCCCTTTATTCCGATAGGCGAAGCCACGATTGTTGTAAACAACGGCAGCTTCCTGATCCAGTAAAAGCGCGGATGAAAAGTCAGCTATGGCCTCGTCATATTTGCCTGCGATATTGTATAGGATTCCCCGCCGGTTATACGCAACCGGATTCTCCGGGTTCAATGCTATGGATCTGGAATAGTCCGCCATAGCGGCCGCGTAGTTATCGATATTCCTGTGAATCAGGCCTCTCTCAGCGTAAGCTTCAGCGTCATCCGGATCCAGATTGATAACCCTGTTATACTCCTCCAGGGCGAGCTCCATCTCCCCTTCTTCCAGATGATGTTTAGCATCTATCTTTAACTGTTCCAGCTCGCCGAGTTCACCTTCGGCGAAAGCTGATTCTATGACTTCGGGGACATTTGCCTGCTCCGCCCCGGTTACCCCCGGTTTTTCCGCCTGTGCCCACTTGCCCTTTGATTCGCAAATGGGAGTACCGGGCATGAGACTGCCGCCCTTATCGATGCGGTATTGCCATTTGGCTTTGGATTCGACTTCATGTCCGGCGGGGTAGCAAAGCACCGTGATGCGATAGCAATTTTCAGCCTCATCAAACAGGGCTGTCTCCACTTCCCATGAGAGATCAAGCCCGTCAAGCCACCGTACCATATTCGGCAGTTCGTACCTGGCATGAATGAGCGCTCTCTCACATACCACCCATCTCGAATCACGAATACTCGATATCTCATTTGGCCTTCTTCCTCGATTGCCAGCCATTTATTCCTCCTTATTATCTTCAGCTAAGGCGCGAATATATCAGTCATCATGACATGTTTACATAAGACTTCCAGTTTATTAGACGTTTCCGCATCGTATGATGTTCCTTACCATCGGATTTATTCCAGGTCATTTCCGATCAAGCCGGATGATATCCACCGAACCGTTTATCCACCGGACGCTGATGTACTCGAAGGCGGGCTGATAACAAACCGGCAGGGGGTACTTGACCGATGATAATGGCGGACCGAGTAAGGCAGGCTCCGAACACTCCTGTGAAACGCGAGGGTTGAATGTCTTTGCGTTTGAAACGCTGTTTTCAGGAATCACGGTTTTTGGCGCAATTTTTGAAGGTATGATAATATGAGGAATAGTGATTGGAACGTTGGTTTGAGGATTTAACGGATGGAGTTGGTTGAAAGAATGCTTCATGGCGACCAGAGGGAGCTGTCGCGCCTCATCAGCATGGTGGAAAGGGAATCACCCGAGGTGCCGGAGATAATGAAAGCCATTTACCCGCATCTGGGGAAAGCTTATTCAATAGGAGTAACCGGTCCCCCGGGCGCCGGTAAAAGTACGCTTGCCGACAGATTGGTCGCCCTTATAAGGGGCAGAGATCTTTCAGTGGGGGTAATAGCGGTTGATCCGACCAGTCCTTTCAGCGGTGGCGCGGTTCTTGGCGACCGGATCAGAATGCAGCAGCACTATCTGGATTCTGAGGTTTTCATACGGAGCATGGCAAGTCGTGGTAGTCGCGGTGGACTTCCGAGTACCACCCGGGACGTTATGAAGCTTCTTGACGCCTTTGGTAAGGATATCATACTGGTGGAGACTGTAGGGGTGGGGCAGACCGAACTGGATATTATGGAGGCGGTGGATTCCACCATAGTCACACTGGTGCCGGAGGCTGGTGATACGGTGCAGACCATGAAGGCCGGCTTGCTTGAGGTGGCCGATATATTCGCGGTTAACAAGTCCGACCGGCCCGGAGCCGACAAGCTTATTGTGGAGCTCAGGTCAATGCTATCCATGAGCGGAGCTGAAGAGGAGTGGACTCCACCTATAGTCGCCACCGAGGCTGTTAATAACAGGGGCATCGAGGAGCTGTATCAGGCGGTGATTGACCATCAGGACTTTCTGAGAACCAGCGGCCAATTCCTGATACGGCGTCAGCAGCAGAATAGGGAGGAGTTCATAAGGGCGATAGAGCATCGGCTGAGGAAACGGCTTTCAAATCTGATGAAGAACAGCGACCAGTTAATGCAGTTGTGGGGTGAGGTTGAGGCGGGTAAAACCGATCCTTACACCGCTGTGGATATAATGGAAAGCGAAGCGGTATCCCGTGGCTGGCTGCCGGACCCGAGTCCCTCGACAAACATTTGATAAAGATGCCCGCTTGAGCCTGAAAACAGTGACCCGGGGAACGCCGGCATGGATATGCTTTTATAGCTGTTTTTTAAGCGTTAATATCGTTGTCTTGTAATGTTTACGGTTTCGTGGTAAAATCTCGCATTATGAGAACACTATGGATAGGTTATGGACAGGCGGGGGGGAAGATTGCCAATACCCTCATGGGGATGAGGAAAAGTTGCTATAGCGCTATTGCGGTAAACACTGAGGAAGCTGATCTGGCTGGCCTCAACAAAGTGGACAGGCGGATTCTCATAGGGTGGTACAAACAGAGGGGAAGGGGGGTGGGGGCTGATCTTGAACTGAGCGGGGAAATCGCTCAGAAATCGCTATCCCAGACTATGGGCTGGGTAGGCAAACTCACTGAGAAACTTGATCCTGAGGCGTACTGGATTTTAGCGGGTACGGCCGGAGGAACAGGTGCGGGAGGGGCCTATGTTCTGGCCAATGAACTAAAGAGCATCTACGATAAGCCGGTTTATGCCCTGGCGATTCTTCCTTCTACTACGGGATTGCTCGAAGAGAAGGAGGCCCTCTGTATCCAGAATACACTAAAGAGCATCGAACTCTGGAACAAGTACTTTGATAATATCCTGCTGCTGGATAATCCGCAGTATGAGAGGCGTGAGGAAACTACCGAGTCGGTGGAAAGAATGTACAGGCGGATCAATCGTGATGTAGCCAGGAAGTTGACTATACTTTTGTGTGCCGGAGAGGCCAAATATCCGCCGCAGGAAGTATTCAGCGCCTCGGAAATCAAGGCCACTCTTGGCAAGGGCGGCGGTTTCTCTACACTCGGTTATCGTGGGGAAAGGATAAAACGGCTTACCCGATTCTGGGCGACGGGGATAAATCCTGACGAAAGAAGGCTGGAGGAGATCATTAAGGACGCGGTTGATCGGAGCAGACTCACTTTCGCGTGTGACGTAAGCGGTGCCAAAGCCGGGGGAATGGTCGCCTATGGCCGGCCGCAGCACCTCTTTACTCAGGCCATCACAACCGGCAAGGCCCATCTTGAAAAACTGCTGAAAGTCGGTGAGATCAGGTACGGCGACTATCCTGACAAGTGGGCGGGAGAGTTAGGTGCCGTTGTTCTGGCTTCAGGTATTTCGGATTTCCCGCGTCTGGATGAGATGCGAAAGCGGCTGGCGGAAATTGGTTGATAGTAGATTTTCCGCTCTTCGCCCCAAAGAATTCAGAGCCGATTGAATCAGGGTAACTCTGAGCAACCCCTTTTAATTCCCCAAACCCGGGGAAATTTGAATCCGGGGGATAGCCCCAGACCGGGTGAAGTCACCTCTTACTGAAGAGGTTCCCTGGAGATCAAATTATCGGATTGCTGAACTTGCCGATAGACCGCTTTTTAAATTGCGCGATTTATACCCGCCTTCTCCATCGGGGGCCGACCCTGACTATAACCAGTACTGACAAAATGATCGCGATTATGGCTATTATCAGCGAGGCGATCGCCAATCCAACCCCTCCGGATCCGCCCTTCGGTCCCTCCGGCCCCGCGGGCCCCTGAGCGCCCTGTGGCCCCTGAGCTCCCCGAAGATCTGGAACACTGAATGAGGCTTCATCTGACCGGTCCTCCGGATCGATTGCCACTATACTGTACGTGCCCGCTTCGAGGATTGGTGAGACTATGGTCGTGGTAAAGGAACCATCAGGGCCTGCCACAACATCCCCGGCCACTGCGTTGCCCATGGTGATGGTTACGGTGGCTCCCGGGGTGAACCCCTGGGCTGATATCTTGGTGACTAGACCGTGGTCGGGATTTAGACTGATACTCGCGTCTTTGGCTGGAGGAGCAGGAGGTGATGAACCGGATATTCCGTTAAGATTGAGTTTGATGTTATCGCCTTTAATCCACTGGGCTACTTCGGCGGCGGCATCATCAGGTCCCACTGTGAAGGAGACGGATTTCCCTTCATAGTCACCGGCGACTTTGATATCATACTGATCGCCAGTGGTTATGGTCGAGGCAACCAGCGTGCCGTCGACCCATGCTTTTACCTCGGTGCCGTTATCAACACTCTGACCATCGAGAGTAACCGAACCATAATATCCGCATACTTCCGGCTGGGCCGCTGAAGTAGCTGGAAGAACGAACAGCCCGGCGATGACAAGGGCTATCACCAGGATTCTCCATGTGATCATCACAACCTCCTTCATGCCATAGAGCTTTGTTCAATCTTTATTGATTGCTAATCGTGTCTGGCAGTTCCAGGGCAGGACCTAGTTTTTCGATATAAACTCAGTCGGTTTGACGGTCAGAGCTTCAATCCAGTCACCGGCCGTTCTCTTTCTATCCTCTATTATCTCCCTCAATTCCTCATAAATACTGCGGACCGACCTGGTAGGCGGGTGGGAGAGAAGTCTGGCCAGTTCCCATAATTCAGCATCGGACATGACCGTCAGGCGGAGGTTGCCCTGTGCGCGTAAACGCTCCGCTTCGCTCTTTTGGCCATTGGCCTCCGCCATTGCTGCCCTTATGGCGCTTTTGACGTGATAACGGACCAGTTCGTAACTATCCATTATATTACCTCCTGCCGAATACCATCTATATCTGTGGAGCCGGGCACCCTGCGAGCCGTATATGCTCATACCGGGTGCCCGGTCACCCATGTGCCCACATGTCCCCTCCGTTCAAGAGTTGACTCTGGCCTATCTATCAAATCGCCAGTTATGCGCAGTTTTTCTGTTTCTGACGGCCCGTGCCGCTTCCTACATCCTTTTCGCGGTATCCCAGGAGTAATTGATAGATTGCTGGCTCCTGGCCTGCCGCGGCTGCCGCAGGAACGAGGGCGAGTCCATTCGCTCTTCCTCAGATTTCAGTGCGGAAAGCATTTCCATCATCTCCTGCTGATTGGTTCTGGATTGAGGTAATTCACCTTTTGCTGTGCTGAATCCGGTAGCAACCAGCGTAATCCTGACGTTATCGTTCATGCTTTCATCGTTGGCTACACCAAAGATTATGTTTGCGTCAGGATCGACAGCGTTCTTGATAACGCCTGCTGCCTCATGAACCTCGGAGATGGCCAGGTTGCTGCTGCCGGTGACGTTCAAGAGTACACCTGTGGCGCCCTCTATATTGACATCGAGCAACGGACTGGAAAGTGCCTGTTTGGCAGCGTCGATCGCTCTGTTGGCACCACTTCCCCTGCCAACCGCCATCCATGATTGACCGGCGTTGGTCATTATGGCCTTAACATCGGCGAAGTCCAGGTTTATAAGGCCCGGTACAGTTATCAATTCCGAGATGGACTGGACGCCGTTATAAAGTATCTCGTCCGCCATCGCGAAGGCCTCGTTCACTGATATACGGTTATCGCAAATGTCGAGAAGCCGGTCATTTGGTATAACGATGAGTGTATCCAGCATATCGACTATCTCTGCGATCCCCCCCTGTGCTTTACGAGACCGGACGCTTCCCTCGAATGAGAACGGCTTGGTTACTATACCTATGGTCAGGATTTTAGATTCCCTGCCAATCTCCGAAATAATCGACATGGCTCCTGTGCCAGTGCCGCCACCCATCCCGGCGGTGACGAATACCATGTCTGATTCACCGATTGATTCGGCCAGTATTTCCCTGCTTTCATCCGCGGCCTTCAGCCCGACCTGGGGATCGCCACCCGCGCCCAACCCCTTGGTCAGCTTGGGACCAAGCTGGATACGGGTATCGGCAAGCGAGTCATCCAGATCCTGAGCGTCAGTATTAACCGCGATAAATTCCACTCCCTGAACACCCTGCTGGATCATGCGGTTGATTGCGTTACATCCCCCGCCCCCAGCACCGATCACCTTGATTTTAGCTTGATAAGCAGAAAAGTCGGTTCGACCCATTGTTTCCCCCTTTACATTATTTGTTGCTACGCCGTAAGTTTGTTGCCCCTACCATCGCGACAAGAACTTCTTGGCGGACAGCACCCCGGTTTTAAGGGTGCCGAGGACGCCGGGCTTCAGCTCCTCGATTTTCCATTTGTCGGGGCCTTCCTCATTGTTGGCGGCCCAGAAAAGCAGCCCTACACCTGACGCCGAAGCCGGGCCGTGAAGCGTGTCAGCGATTCCGGTTATACCAGTGGGAACCCCTATTCGTACGTGGTCCATATTCAGTGATTCTCGCGCCATGACCTCCAGGCCGGGTATAGTGGATGTGCCACCGGTAAGTACCAGTCCTGATGGTACTATTTCCTCATGCTTATCACGAGGTATCTCCATCATTACCAGTTGCAGGATCTCATCGAGCCGGGCCCGGATCACATCGTTGAGCTCACGATACGAAACCGTGTGCCGATTCCCGACGTCCAGTGCGCTCAGTTCCGGCGATTCGAATCCATTGGTAACCATGACATTGCCGTATTTTCTTTTCATTTGCTCGGCCATGTCGCTGGCTACACCGAGTCCGATGGAGATATCCCTTGTAACCTGATAACCTCCCACCGGCAGTATCGACGAGTGCCAGACGCAGCCGTCTTTGAACACTGACACATCCGTAGTTCCAGCGCCGATATCCGCCAGAATAACACCGGCGTTTTTCTCATGCCTGGTAAGCACTGCCTCGCCACAGGCCAGCGGAGTGAAGACGAGGTTCTTGATCTCCACACCGGCGCCACGCACGGCCTTGATCAGGTTCTGAACGGAGGCGGCGGCGGCGGTAACTATGTGGGTTTCTACGTCCAGCCTGAAACCGTGCATACCAACAGGCTCTTTTACCTTGACGGTGCCATCCAGGGTATAGTGACGGGGCAGCACGTGAAGGAGCCTTCTGTCGCTTGGGAGGGTGATGCCCCTGGCGGATTCAAGAACCCGGTCGAGATCGTCTGCGGTAACCCTTCGATCGTTTCTTGTGGTAGCAACCACCCCCCGGCTGTTGAGCGCGCTAATGTGTTTTCCGGTCACACCAACGTACGCGTTTTCCACCTCCAGGCCGCTGGTGCGTTCAGCCTGGATCACTGATTCCTCAATTGCTTCTTTGGCTTGGTCGATGTCGACCACAAGGCCTTTACGGACCCCTCGCGACGGGACTGTGCCTGACCCCAGTATCTGGAGGGTGTCGCCGTCACCGAGCGTGGCCACGATCGTACTAACCTTGCTGGTACCGACATCAATGGAAGCAAAAGTATCGGCCATAAAATCCCCCTTTTTTGAATTTGCTTACAGGTCGCTTATGGTAATGTGTTCTTTCCGCTTCACCTCCTTTCTTAAACGGATTCAATCCGTTCGGCCGATCTCAATCTGGCGCTTCGGCTTCTCGGATTCGACTTAACTTCCTCAGTTGTTGGCTTTATGACTTTCCTTCTTTTAATCCTCAGGCGTGGCTTGTGCCCGCATGTGCAAACAGGTGTCTCAGGGGGGCAGATGCACTGCTTTGACTCGCGGCTGAAGAATTCTTTGACTGCCCGATCCTCCAGTGAGTGAAAGCTTATGACTGCCATTACTCCCCCTGTTCCGAGTACATCTATCGCCTGATTCAGTGCTGACCTCAAATTCTCGATCTCGCTGTTAACCGCGATCCGTAATGCCTGGAATGTCCTGGTTGCCGGGTGTATCCTTTTCCTTTCCCCGTTGACTGCTCCGGATATCACTCTGGCGAGCTCGGTAGTCGTCTTAAGCGGCCGGTTATTGACAATGGACCTGGCGATTTTCCTGCTTTTCGGTTCCTCACCATAAGTCCAGATGAGCATGGCCAGATCCTTTTCCGAAAACTCGTTTACTACCTCGGCTGCGCTCATTTTCTGGTCCGGACTGAATCTCATATCCAGAGGGGCCTCTTTCTGGAAACTGAATCCCCGGCCGGATTCCTCTATCTGCAGAGATGAGAGTCCCAGGTCGAAAAGGATACCATGAACGGGGTAGAACTCGTACCTGGAACAGATTTCCCCTAAATTGTTAAAGTTCTCATTTACCAGGAGGACTGTCCTCCCGAATTCCTTGAGTTTGGAGCTTGCGGCCTCTATGGCCCGTGGGTCGGCATCAAGCCCGAGAAGTTGCCCTCCGGGTGAGCTCGCTTTCATAATCGCCTCTGCGTGCCCTCCTCCCCCAACAGTACAGTCGATATATCTGCCGCCAGGCTGTACATTCAGTGCCTCAACTGTTTCTCTCAACAGAACGGACGTATGGTTTCGCTCCATTAACGGTCTTCTGTCCCTTCTGCGAGGCGATAGGCGTCTTCATCCATCCGCTTCTTTTCCTCCTCCCACAATTCCTTACTCCATATTTCAAGGCACTTGTTGGTACCTGCGATCACGGCTCTGTCTTTAATCTGAGCGAGTTCACGAAGAGTTTGAGGGATGGCCACGCGCCCCTGTCTATCCAGTTCCAGATCAAAAGCGCTGGAGAAGATTACGCGGTTGAGTCTCCTGTTCTTGCTTGGCGAGAATGGTGATACCTCATAGTTCTCTGAGAGCTTTTGCCATTCATTCAGAGGGAAAGCCAGGATCTGCTTGTCGATCCCGCGGGTGAGCACGACCCCCCCGTGAAATTCTTTCCGGAATTTCGCCGGGATAGCTAGTCGACCTTTCTGGTCTATTCGATACTCATACTCACCTAATAACATTAGATGCACTTTCCCCCAATTTTCCCCACAATTTACCACATTTCCCCACATTTGTCAATACTCACGATGGGAATTTGCCGGAAATTCAACTTTTACCCCACCGCCCCAAAAGACCCGGGCAGCGATTTTTCCCCCGGGCGGCGGTTCCCGAAAAACGGCGTCCGGAATACATGGATTTTCACCTTCCGTCGGGTAACCACTTCGCGGTAAAAAAACACTCACCAACTGAGAAATTTAATGGGGCGCTCTCTGTTCGTGGTGAGGGGGATGGTCGGTCTCATCCGTGAAAACCGGGAATAACCTCTGTTCTTCACCCACTGGGTTATAATGGTTTCAGCCGAATCGCCGTTGCTTGAATCCGAACTCAGCTTGCTAAGGACGTATAACTCTGGTACTCTAGGCTCAAGTGCCACGAGGGGTGGAGAATAATGTTCAATCCCGATGTGTTTATAGGGCGCCATGAGATAGAGAACAAGGTAGCCGAACTTGCAGAGAGAATCAGGGCGGATTACAGGCAAAGGAACCCGCTCCTGGTGGGGGCTCTCAAGGGCAGCTTTGTTTTCATGGCTGATCTGGTGAGGGCTCTTAATATGCCCCTGGAGGTGGATTTCATGATCGTCTCCAGTTATGGGTCGGGGGAGGAAAGCTCAGGTCAGATAAAGCTACTTCAGGACCTCAGGACGCCGGTGAAAAATCGCGAGGTCCTCATCGTAGAAGATATAATAGATACAGGGCTTACCTCCAGATTTATAATAGATAGACTTTCCGAGAGGGAGATAGTTTCCGTCAGGGTATGTACCCTTCTCGATAAACCATCCAGGAGAAAGGTTCAGGTGCCTGTTGATTACACGGGCTTCACTGTTCCTGATACGTTTTTGGTGGGATATGGACTCGACTTCGCCGAGCAGTATCGTTATCTGCCGGATATCTGCGCTTTGGAGGGGAAATGAGGGATAGAGAGAGATTGCTTGCCATTGCCAGGGGAGACGCTCCCGCTGAACTCCTGCTGGCGAATGCCAGAGTTGTGAATACTTTCAATGGTGAGATCGAAGAGGCCAGCGTAGCCGTTTCTCAGGGACTGATAGTCGGGGTTGGCGATTATGGGGAGGGGAATGAAATACTGGACCTGAAGGGGAAGTTCCTGGCACCCGGTTTCATTGATGGGCATATACACCTGGAGAGCTCCCATCTCAGTCCTGCCGAATACGCCCGGGCGGTTGTTCCCCGTGGTGTGCTGGGGGTGGTAACCGATTTTCACGAGATCGCCAATGTATGCGGTGTTCCGGGCATCGAATATATTCTTAATTCGGCGGAAAATCTCCCCATGGATGTATTCGGTATGGCTCCTTCCTGTGTTCCGGCAACCCATATGGAGACCTCAGGCGCTGAACTGGACGCGGAGAGCCTGAAGCAGGTGATGAAAATCCCGGGGGTAATCGGCCTTGGGGAGATGATGAACTTCCCTGGCGTGATGTTCGGCGATGTGGGGGTATGGGATAAGCTGGAGCTTTTCGGGGGAAAAGTCATCGATGGTCACTGTCCGGGGCTGAGAGGCAATAGCCTCAATGCCTACCTTGCGTCGGGTATCAGATCGGATCATGAGTGCACAAGTTTAGACGAAGCCAGGGAGAAGCTGAGCCGCGGGATGTATATCATGATCCGTGAGGGTTCCGCGGAGAAAAACCTCGAAACGCTCTTGCCCCTGCTCACTGATTCAACTTTCCGGCGATGCTTCTTCGTGGTGGATGACCGCGATTGCGCCGATCTCCTTCGAGATGGTGATGTCGATGCGGTTGTGCGCAAAGCAATCGGTATGGGCCTGGATCCTGTGCGGGCAATTCAGATGGCAACTATCAATACCGCCGAATACTTCAGGCTTGAGCGGCTGGGAGCCGTGGCCCCGGGATATCGCGCCAACTTAATTGTCTTTGATGATCTCAACGCGCCCACGGCCGGCGCGGTCTACTACGATGGCAAACTGGTCGCAGAAGATGGTAAACTGGCCGTGCCGGTTAATCAAATCACCGATGATAACCTGAAGCGCACGGTCAATATAAAGCCGTTCGGAATTGAGGCCCTTCGCATACCGGTCGAGGGGGATACCTACCCGGTAATTGAACTCATCCCCGGCCAGATAGTTACTGAATATGTTAAGGAAAAAGTTGAGGCAGATGATGGTTACCTCAGGGTAGACGTGGAGCGTGATATCCTCAAGCTGGCCGTGGTGGAACGGCACAAGGCAACGGGAAATATCGGGCTCGGGCTTGTCAGAGGGTTCGGCATTCGCAAGGGGGCCTTCGCCTCGTCAATCGCCCACGATTCTCATAACATAGTAGCAGTGGGGGCCAGTGACGAGGATATATTGGCCGCCGTCGAAGAACTGAAAAGAATTCAGGGAGGCATTGCGGTTGCTGAAGAGGGCAGGATCATAAGTTCTCTTGCCCTTCCTGTTGCCGGACTCATATCTGAGGAGCCTCTGGAGAATCTGGTTGATAAGTTTGAGGAATTGAGGTCGGCCGCCGCCGGACTTGGATGTAAAGTATCCGCGCCTTTCGCGGTCCTTTCTTTTCTGGCGTTGCCGGTCATCCCCGAGCTCAAGCTGACAGATATGGGACTGGTGGATGTGCTGGCCTTCCAATTACTTGACGGGGGGTGTTAGCGATGAAAGTTCCTCCTTCGATCGCAGAGAAATATAAGACCGCGGTGCTCCTGCGGGATGGTTCCACGTTGTACTTGAGGCCGGTGGGCCCGGAGGACCACGATAAAATCGTGAACCTGTTTTCACGCCTCAGCCAGCATTCGCTATACCTTCGCTTCCATCATGTGCTGGCCCATATGTCGCAGGAGGAAGCGAGGAGGTTTTCAGATGTCGACTTTGAAAACAGCTTCGCACTGGGAGCTATCCTGGGCGAAGATACTGAGGAGAAGATAATTGGCCTGGGTCACTTCTACAGGTTGCCCGGGGGAGAACGGGCTGAGGCAGCCTTTGTCGTGGAGGATGCCTATCAGGGATTGGGAATTGGCTCGCATCTACTGGAACAACTGGTGGTGATGGCCCGTGATGCGGGGATCAGGACTTTTGAGGCTTCCATCCTCGCTGAAAATGAGGATATGCTCCAGGTACTTCAGCATAGCGGTTTCCACATAGCCGAAGAACTGGAATCGGGCGTCTACCAGATGGAGATGGATCTGGCCCCGACACCTTCGGTTGAGAGGATGAGTGCCGAGAGGGAAAAGGTTGCCTCGATCGCCTCTCTTCAGGCATTCCTTAAACCACATTCCGTAGCGGTTATCGGTGCCTCAAAAAATTCCGGGAGCATCGGCAACAAGGTGTTTCACAACCTTCTTCAGCAGGGCTTAAACGGTGTGGTCTATCCGGTTAACCCGAATGCAAAAGTGGTCCGCTCGGTCAGTGCTTTTCCATCTGTACTGGATATACCCGGTGAAGTCGAGCTGGCGATTGTGGTGGTCCCCGCTTCGCTGGTTAATAAGGCTGTTCAGGAGTGCGGCAGGAAGGGTGTTCGAGGTGTGGTTGTAATCTCAGCAGGATTCGGCGAGACGGGTTCGGAGGGATTGAAGCGACAGCAGATTTTAGTGGATACGGCTCGAAGCTACGGGATGCGGATGGTAGGACCAAATTGTATGGGCGTTATCAATACAGATCCTGATGTTAATATGAACGCGACCTTTTCTCCGGTCTTCCCCCCAGTGGGCAATGTCGCCATGGCC
The DNA here is from genome assembly GCA_046484125.1 of Dehalococcoidia bacterium. Classification (GTDB taxonomy): domain Bacteria; phylum Chloroflexota; class Dehalococcoidia; order SZUA-161; family SpSt-899; genus JBGLNL01. Next base: position 14,065 of record JAWOBX010000063.1, read on the forward strand.
AGTCAGAGCGGAGCACTAGGGTTGGCCATCCTGGAGTATACCAGAGCTCTTAATCTGGGGCTCTCCACGTTTGTGAGCGTCGGGAACCGGGCCGACGTCTCCAGCAACGATCTGCTTCAATACTGGGAGGAGGACCCGGCAACCAAAGTGATCCTGCTCTACCTGGAATCATTCGGCAATCCGGCCAAATTCGGCAGGATCGCTCGCAGAGTCGCTGCCAGGAAGCCGATAATAGCGGTAAAGAGCGGTCGCACTGCGGCGGGTTCGAGGGCGGCCGCCTCGCATACCGGTGCGATGGCAACAACGGAGGTGGCTTCTGACGCGCTCTTCAAACAGGCGGGAATAATCAGGGTGGATACCCTCGAACAGCTTTTCGATGTTGCCAACCTGCTGTCACATCAGCCACTGCCTGAAGGCAAAAGAGTGGCTATTCTGACCAATGGTGGTGGCCCGGCGATATTGACAGCCGATGCGTGCTCGGATCAGGGCCTGGAGTTGCCATCTCTATCGAAGAATACCATTTCGAAGCTGAAGCGTTTCCTGCCTGGAGAGGCCACATACGCCAATCCTATTGATATGACGGCGGGTTCGGCGGCGACGGAATACCGCAAAGCGTTGAAGATACTGGCGCGTGAAGAGAATATCGACATTCTCATAGTCATCTTCATTCCGCCTATAGTCACCGACCCGGAGGGGATGGCGAGGGCCATACGGGAGGCTATTCCCCTGTTCAGGGATAACGGCAAAACGCTTGTGGCCTCATTTATGAGCTCTCGAGGCGCGCCATCCGAGCTCGGTTCAATGGAAGAGGGGTATGTTCCCACCTTCACATTCCCGGAGACCACTGCCGGTGCCCTTGCCAGAGCTTATGAATACAGCGAATGGCTTAAGCGTCCCGGTGGCAAAATTCCCAGGTTCACTGATATCGATAAAAGAAAGGCGGCCCGGATCGTGAAAGAGGCTTTAGCCAGGAGCAAGGCCAGGCCGTTGTGGCTCGAGGCGAGTACGGCGATAGAACTGCTTAACGCATATGGGATTCACGTGGCAACCTCCAGAATAGCTCAGAGTGCGCGCGAGGCGGCGACAGCCGCCGGGGAGATAGGATTCCCGGTAACGGTGAAGCTTATTTCAAAGACTATCACCCATAAAACGGAGGTCGGTGGTGTGGCCCTGGATCTACGTAACAAGAGGGAGGTGGAAAGGGCCTTTAATGGCATACGGCGGCGCCTGAAGGAAATGGGGCGTGGGGATGAGATGGGGGGTGTTATCGTGCAGAAGATGGTGAAGGGTGGACTGGAGATGATGGCGGGCGTTACCCAGGATCCTTCATTCGGACCTTTGATAGTGTTCGGCTACGGCGGGATTTACACGGAGCTTTATAAGGACGTTACCTTCAGAATCCATCCCCTCACTGACCTGGATGCCAGGGAGATGGTTCGGTCAATCAAGGCCTTTGAGTTGCTTGAGGGCTGGCGGGGGTCTAAAAGAGCCGATATAGAGTCAATAGAGGACATGCTGCTTCGGATATCAGCTATGGTGGAGGATATTCCGGAGATAACGGAACTGGACCTCAATCCGTTGAAGGTCAAAGCGGCGGGGAAAGGTTATACCGTGGTAGATGTCCGGATTATGATAGCGGAGGCGGAGTAGTTCCATATCAGAGATGAGACTTTTCATTACGTTTGAAGGCATAGAAGGATGCGGAAAGAGCACACAGGCCAGGGCACTGGCACGGCGTCTCTCCAGACGGGGGTTTTCGGTCCTTACAGTCAAGGAGCCTGGAAGCACTGATGTGGGAAGGGTCGCCAGGAGGTTGCTCAAGCAAAAGCTGGAAATGGAGATTGATCCGGTTACCGAACTTCTTCTATTCGAGGTGGCTCGGGCCCGGCTGGTAACGGAGGTTATCCGTCCGGCACTGGAGGAAGGCAGAATAGTCATTTGCGACAGATATGCCGAATCGTCGGTGGCGTATCAGGGGTATGGGAGGGGCATTCAAGTGGAAAATGTGCGGATGATGAACGACTTCGCCACTGGAGGGTTGAAGGCCGACCTTGTGATTCTGCCGGATCTGGATGTTGAGGAGGGGTTGAGGAGGAAGGGAGAAGGGATAATTAATGATCGTTTTGAACGCGAGGAAGCCGAATTTCACCGCCGGGTCAGGCAGGGGTATCTGGAAATGGCCGCCAATGAACCTGAGCGATGGTTTGTAGTAGATGCCTCACTTCCGAGCAAGCAAGTTGGGAAGCTCCTCTGGGAGAAGGTGTGTTCTCACTTGGCGGAGGCGGAAACGAAATAGCATCAAATTATGCATGTGAGCGCTACGTTTTCCTTCAATGCTTCTCGTACATTATTCCCGGGGAGCTATCATAATGGGCGATTTCGGTAACGCGTGCTTTTACCAGGGGCAACCTCTGTAGTTTTATACCGATTATTCACGCGAAGGCTGTCGAGCCTCAAGCAGGAAACGGTACAGGGCGACATAACTGTAACATATAAGGGGTAGCCCTGAATATGCGGTTTTCGAGGTTGACTTATAGAAATCTCCCGGTTTATATTTAGGATAATGATCCGGGAGGTGGCCATGAATAAGGCTGTACCGTGCATCAGCATCTTGCTCGTCTGTTGCCTGCTTATGGGAACCATCGGGGTTGCGGGTTGTGGGGGTGGTGGAGGCAGCATCGAGGTCACCGTTGACGCGCCCGCCGATGGCGCGGCTTTCGAAGAGTTTTCGCCAGTCAGATTCACCGGTACCGCCTTCGATAAAGACGAAATCCCCATTATGGGTGAGTCCCTGGTGTGGGAATCCAGCATAGACGGCGAGATTGGTACCGGGGCAACTGTTACAAGCAGCGATCTTTCCGCCGGCAGTCACACCATCACCTTTACAGCAATGGATAGCGAAGGGGATACAGCCAGCGAAAGCATTTCCATAAAGGTCAACCTTGCTACCGGAATCATACCGCGCGGGGGTGATTACCTGGGGGGCAATATCTACCGGGCAGAGGTGATCTGGAACGCGGTGACAGTGAGGGATGACAACGGGAACGACATCCTTGGACTGGAACTCGACGACTTCACTGTAAAGGGATCGATCGAAACGGCGGCCGGTGAATCGGTGACCGAACCCCAGACAGTCGATATCACCGCTCAAATTGACAGTAAATGGAAGGAGGGGTGGTTCTGGGAAGAGTCACTTGGCGATGAGAAGCTGGATATTGTGTTCCTCATCGAAAATCGTGGCACAATGAAAAACGCGATGCCCGATATTAAATCCGGGGTTTACGAATTCGTTGACCGGTTGATGGAGAACCACATAGACTTCCGGATGGCGGCGGTCGGGGTTGATGTAACACCCGATATCGGCAATATCATGGAATTCCACGGGCCAGCAGAACTGGATAAGCTCCGCGAAGGCATCGAAAGCGTATTCCGAACCGCTGGCACATGGTGGAGCCCGGTGGCGGTATATGACTGCCTTTTGCTCACGCCCTGGCTGGGATTCAGGGAAGACGCAAGAAAGGTCGTTATATCCATCACCGATATCCCGCCACAGACGATCTACGGAACGTTCTGGTACCCGGTGAGCTGCACTGCCGCCACCCGTTCGGCCGTTGAGCTGTTCCTCGAAAATAATCCGGATATCGAACTGTACTATTGCCTGAATCCGGACGATAATGTGGACTATCACCTGTACTACAAAAAGGAGATCAATCCCATGGCCGGGGACGGGCTGAACAAAGACGGCCTCGGGAGCGGCTGGGGCGCACTGGAAAGCCGGGGCTATGCCACCGGTCTGCGCGCGGCGCCGGAGGCGGCGCCATGGCCCTTCGATCAGTCGCTTATCCGCCTTACCGAAACCGAGGTCTCCGATTCAAAGTACTATTTCGTCTGGGAGCCGGATTTCGACTGGAAGACATGGAACGAAATAGAACATGAGCCTGAGGATTACCTTTTCCGGACGACCATCGAGGTGACGCTGCCCGCTACCGGTGAAACCCTCACCGCCACCATGGATTATCCCATTGTAAAGAACAAATCGAAACTCTCCCTCAATTACATCGACGACCGGGGAGAGCCTGTTCCCGAGAGATGGGTTCATTTTTACCTGGACTACCCGATCTCCGGCAGGGTTATCCGCTACCGGCCGCATATGCCCTTACAGGATGGCGCTTTTGCGGGCGAACCGTTTGCGGGCACCTACATTCTTACCACCAGGGACCGGGGCTCAGAATCCTTCGACTACCAGAGCCTGCGCGTCATCGACCGCCGAACTATCGAGGTTCCGGCCGAAGGAATTGACCTTGAGCTCACGGTCTCCATGGCCGAACGCGAGATGTGGCTGGTCATGGCGCGAGGTCTGCTCAAAGACCTCAGAGATAACTGGCGGCAACCGGGTGACCCCTTCCTCGCTTTTGTGTCTGAGGCCGAAGCGTGGCTCGATCAGTTGGAGCAGGAGGGAATCGGGTTCAGGGAAATGACACAGATCCGGCGTTTCCTTGTGACCCTCTCCGGCTATGCCAACATGGTCGAGTACGGCCAGCAGGAGATCGAGAAGTCAATACAAAATGTTGAGGAGATCGTCGACGACATCGCCGACATCATCGCCGAGGTCGGCGAACTGCATGACTCCACCAGATTTGACTGGCAGGCGGCCCTGGGGATCCTGCTGGAGATTGCCTATGACGTGGTCACCAGAGGGGAGTTCACCGCCAAGAAGATCGCCATTGAAGAAGGGCTCGACGCTCTCATCGAATACGCCAGCACGGAACTGATCGACGACCTCAACGAACTGGTGTGTAAGGAACTGCCGGACAACGACTACAAGGAGCTTTTGTGCGCGCTGGTGGAGGTGACCTCCCGGCTTCCCGAAGCCGCCGAAAACGGTGACTGGTCAGTGATCCTGGAGCCACTGCAGAAGCTGGCTTTCCAGGTCGCCATCGATCAGGTAACAAATCTGGTAGCGGACAACTTTGTCGAGGCCGTCTTCGACGACCTCGACCTGAGCGATCAACTCCAGAAGGACCTCAAGGGATTTGTGAAGGATATCCTCACCGCTATGACCAGCGAGACTGGCTTTGACAACTTCGACAAGGTCATGGAGAGGTTCGTTGAAAACGTGATTCAGCACGCCGGGGAGCAGTACTTCGCCGATAACCGCGAGGATTTCGTGGCAGCCATCGAGGCTATCTTCGATAAGCTTCGTGATGCTGCCGATGAAGAGCTGGGCCGAAGTGAAGCGGCTTCGTTCGTCAATGGCTTTCTGATCGGCATGGCTGAGGACCTGGCTATGGCCGCTTTGCCGACGGTAAAAGACAATGGCGCCATCAAATACGAACCAAACGGAGACGCGCTGGTATCGGTCCTCATTGAACACACCCTTTACCATCTCTTCCTCAAGGAATGCTTCGTCGACGAGGTGACCGTAGGACTGCATTCAGCCCTGAGCAATGCCAGGAGCTTCGTCCCGGAACAGGAGGATTACTACGACTGGGAAAAAGCCATGCACAGAGATTTCCGCGACTACCGAAGCAACATGCGGGATCTCCAGCGCACGGCTTGGGACGCGCTGGAAACTCAGGATGACATCAACAACTGGGCCACCGCGCTGGATGCGCTGGGCGGCATTCTCAAACCGCTGGGGGTTGCCCTCGAGTTCATGGGTACCATTTATCCGCCCATGAAGGATACCGCTGAGGAAGTGGATACATTTGTCGACGTTCTTGACGGAATCCAGATCGTTTCCACCGCCATCGAGTTCGGGCTGCGTGTGGATTCGCTGGAAACCTTCGGCGACATTACGGAGGAACTTTCGTTGACGGCGTTTGGCAAACACGAGGAGTGACAATTTTAGCCAAGGAGGATTGGTATGAAATGACGGCAGGCACTTCCCGGTAAACGATTGTAAGTATTAAAGGAGGGAACGGTTTGAATAAGGTCTTTGGTATTATACTGGTACTGGCCGTCGTGGGGGGCGCCCTGATGGGATGTTCATCAGATGACGGCGATAACGGTGATATTGGATCGGTCGATGAAGGCCGGGAAACTCAGATGGAACAGGATACCGGGGATTCGGAGGCGCCGAGCGGCGGCGCTCATATCGATGGGGAATTGATAGGTACCTGGGCCAAATACGATGGTGACGTGGTGGTGCACAGCAAGTTCCTGGTCATCTCGGACGATTCGATCGAGCGGGTCGGCCGGGACATCCGTGGCGGAAAGGACGGTATCGTCTATGCCCAAAACGGCCAGATTTATGTGGATTTCTACCCCGATCAGTCAGAGGCACCGATGTCTTACGGGTACGACTACACGCTGGCGGACGGCAACAACACCATGTATTTTGTGGAAGACCGGACCGATGAATATACGGAACCGGGTATCGATACGACCGGGGTTATGGTACTGAAGAGACAATGATCTTCAGGAAACAGTTACCTCTATGCCAGTGGTGATTGCATGGCAGCGCGGTCAGGTAACACTGCTTCACCGTACTAGGAATGCACAGAGTTGTGCAAATAGATAAACCCACCTGATAAAAAAGCAACCATTCTCACGCGCAGGCCGTTCGGGCTGCGCGTGAGAATGGTTTTTGTACCGACCGGTTGGTTTTTAAATCCTGTCAACCTAACGAACAAGAAAATACCATATACACCCTCCCAGGACGTGCAACGCGACAATCGCCCAGAAAGCCCGCTGAAAACTCGCTTTTCGGACCTTATGCCTCAGCAGCGCCATCCCCACCAGTCCGGCCGGACTTCCGCCCACGAGTGTCAGCCCCAGCAGCACTTTCTCAGGTATTCTCTTCCTTTCATCCCACGCGAGTAGTTTGTCAAGCACGAAGAACAGCAGGGTAGCTGTATTGACCGATATCAGCCAGACCTCGAAGACGCTCAAAGCATACCGGTGCCATAACAGTAAAGCTAGAGCGGCCGTTACAGCAAGTCCAAGGGAGGTGTAATACCTGAGTGGCGAGATAGGCTTTCTTCGTTGTGCCATACTTTACCAGTGATCACTTGATAGCAAGAGCTTTAAACCATGTATAGAAGAAGGTACCGTCGGGAGGTCTGGCTGCCCGCTCCAAATCAGCTATTCCACGTTGCCAGGTATCCTCGTCAATGAGTCCCATATTAAGGGATGTCTGGCGTGAGGTCTGGACCATGGGAACGATTATCCTGTTCACCGCCCCATCCAGCAGCTCCGGATTGGCAGAATCGGCGTAGACACACCGGGGAGAGACATTTTCGATCGCAAATCCGGCTTCATCCAGCAGGGGATATAGACCACGTCCGATCAACGGGTCATGCCCGAGCATTGACTGGACCCGGATAAGGCATTCCCAGACTTTAAGTGATTCGGCGGTCTCCGGGTGCCAGATACAGGAGCCGTGATCACCCTCGATCAAAGTGATGGTTCCTCCGGATTTCAGAACGCGCTTGAGTTCACTCAGCGCCAATAACGGGTCATCCAGGTGCTCCAGCACAAAACAGACGAAGAGGTGATCGAAGGTTTCGTCCGCGAAAGGCAGATTCATAATGTCCGCCTCATGGAAGAACACATTATTGATGCCGTTCTCCTCCATCAACCTTCCCGCTTTTACAAGCGATTCAGAGGAAAAGTCAACGCAGGTGAATTCGGCCTCCGGACTTCTTCTCGCCAGTATTATGGTTTGTCCTCCCACACCGCACCCCGCTTCAAGCACCTTGTTTCCCGCCGGGTAAAAGGTGCCTGAATGGAGCAGATCCTCGAGTATACCGGATTGCTCCTGGAGCCGTTGCGTTTCTCGAGTTGAGTAGCCGTGAACGTATTTCTTCATAATACGGCGAGTCCGAATTCCTTTATCGTCGAATCCAATTGTCTGGCATCTCCTACATATCTGTCAAGCTCGCGCCAGAAAGCCGGGCTGTGATCTTTTATCTTCGTGTGTACCAGTTCATGGAGTATTACATAATCGATCAATTCATCGGGTAGTAGCACCAGCTTGACATTGAGGTTAACATTGTTCTTCTCCGAGCAACTCCCCCACCGGGTTTTCTGGTTTCGAATGAATACTCTGTTATAGTCAAATCCATATTCTCCGGCCAGCAAGCCGACTCTCCTCCGTAGTTTTTGCCTGGCATTATTCCGGCTCAGGTCTACATCGTTTTTAAGAAACGGCCGGCAATCACGTTCAGCCTGTATGATCCTGTTCTGGTATTTTTTTATCCATCCCGCCTTCTCCCTCGCGAATTTCTCGGCCTCTCTATAAGAGGTTCCACGGGGAACAGCTACACGAACACCGTCTCCATGGCGGACCGTAATGGTGGTCCGTTTGGCTCTATTGCTTCTTTCCATCCGGACAGGTCCAATACCATCCAACTCGATTTGTTTTACGTTCGATTTTATCGTCATCAGTTGTGCTTTCCTCATCTGCCTGCGCCAGCATAAAAGTGAGCCTGGCTATATGACCCCTTCACCCCGCCCTCTTCGCATGCCGGTACTAATTCCTGATCGAGATGTCGATGTGTTTCGATTTGCCGACTCCTTTCAGCGGGGCGATCATGTCGGTTATTATCTTGTGGTACAGATTGACTATGAATGGCTTCAGGGGTACCGGCTTTCCGTCGGCGAATACCGAGATTTTGTGCTTTCGGCTCAGAACTTTCCCTTCAATCAGGGAGGTGATTCCCAAAATATCCCCAGATGAGTACCACGGAATGTCAAGTCCCGGATCATCATCGGAGACAACAGCCAGGAGCTCCTCCGGGGAGCATGCCGGTTCCTCTCCCTTCTTGCGGGTCTCTATTTTAAGCTCATCCGAGCGCTTGAATCCCTCGGCCAGTATGATGTCAAAATCGTCGGTTATCAGCCTCGCCAGCTCTGATGGACTGAGATCGTGGTCCGTCTCCCTGATTAGAGCGGTTTTCTGGTTTGAGCTGATGACAGAACACTGGCTTCCGGCGTGGGAATGCTTGAAGGAATCCTTTCCCTCCGTATCGATCTCAAATTCGTGGGTGGTATGTTTTATCGTTGCCACCCTGTAACCACGCGCTTGAAGTTCCGGAATCAAACTCGTTATGAGTGTGGTTTTCCCTGATTTTGGCTTACCCACGATACATACAACCGGTGGCATGCTATATTTCCTCCTGCCAGTCGAGCATCTGAACAAGTATCTCGTCCCCTTCCCATACCCCATCCGTATCCTCCGGGACCACAACCAGTCCGTTTGCTTTTGTCATCGAGGTCAGAATACCCGATCCCTGGAGTCCGGTGGAACGCACATAATAACGCTCCCCCTTTTTCTCCACTTTACCACGGGCATAAACCCGTCTTCCATCGGTGTTGGGGAACCTGCTTTCGCTGATGGCACGGACGGTTGGCTTTGACAGATTTGTTCTGCCCATCATCTTCAGTATCGCCGGCCGGGCGAACTGTTCAAAAGTTATCATGGAACTTACCGGATTGCCGGGGAACCCGAGATGGGGGATTTTTTTCTCCTTGAACTGCAGCATGCCGAACGCCAGCGGCTTGCCGGGCTTCATGTATACGGTCCAGAATCCGATCGAACCGTGTTCGGCCAGAACATCCTTGACGATATCATAGTCACCTACCGATACACCACCCGAAGTCAGCAGCATATCCGCGTCAATGGCGGATGATATTTTCTCCGAAAGTGCCTCCCTGTTGTCCCTGCCAATACCCAGCATGAGTGGAATACCACCGTATCGTAGAACCTGGGCCGCGGTGCTATAGGCGTTGCTGTTATATATTTTCCCCGGTGGCAGTGGCTCACCGACATCGATCAGTTCGTCACCCGTGGCCATCACGGCGACCACCGGGCGGCGAATCACACTCACCTCGGCCTGCCCGATCGAAGCAAGGACACCTGCCTCCTGCGGGCGCATGACGGTTCCTTTTTCAAGGATGACCTCGCCTTTCCTGACATCCTCGCCTGCCGGTCTGATATTCTTCCCCTTCTCCGTCTCGCGGAGTATACCGATCTCGTCCGCCGAGCAGCGAGCCATGTTTTTACGGTCTTCCTCGTCAGTGTGCTCGAACTGTACTACCGTATCGGCGCCGTCGGGAACAGGGGCTCCGGTCATGATTCTGACGCAGGTTCCCGGCTCCACTCTTCCTTCAAATATGGAGCCCGCGGCCACCTCTCCTATAACATAGAGAGTCCTCGGTCTTGATTCACTGGCGCCCTGAATATCCTCCCGGCGTACCGCGTATCCGTCCATCGCCGAGTTATCGAGGGGAGGGATGGTTACGCCTGAGACAACATCTTCAGCAAGTACCTGGCCCAGGCAATCCAGGATGGGTTTTGTTTCCGGTTCCAGAACGCTAACGGTATTCAGAATTTTTTCCAGAGCTTGTTCTACGCTTATCATCTTATTCCAGCCCTCCTGTGACTTTGCGCTCTCTTCGTTTGGTTGGGCCTGTCGCTCCATGGTATCTCACTACAGCACTCTTATCGTTTTCGTCACCTTTTCACCCCGCGAGTGGAATAAAATCATTTTCCACAGGGAGTGCCGGAACGAAATCGGCGCCATGTGAGGCAATCAGCTCTCAGCGTGTTGTCTCAGTATTTCCTCGGCTCTCTCAAGATCTTCAGGAGTATTGATGTTGAACCAGCTCAGGTGTTCAGGATCAAAGGAGTCGATTTCATCTTCATCCACGTAACGGACCGCGATTTGTTCGAACAGATTCCGTATTTTGAGCTGATTTTCATTGATCAATTGTTCCATAATATTCAGGCAGCTTCGTGAATAGACGGCGTGCAGTGGTTCCACCTCCCCTGCTACCCTGAGAGTGACCGCGTCAAAACCCATGGCTATGCCCCGCATGTACCTCAGCAAATCAATGTTGAGGAATGGCATATCACAGGCGACAACTGTGTAGTATTCATCTGATGAGCCTTTCATGGCGGAGTATATTCCTATCAACGGGCCTTTACCCTCATGCAGGTCTTTGACCAGTTTAACCTTTTTCGAAGATCTCAGCCCCGGCTTCTTCTGTTCCGGAGCCAGAACGACGATTATATCATCGCTCATCTGACCGAGCAGGTCCACGGTTTTCTGAAGCAGGTTTACCCCTCCGATGACGAGCGAGGACTTATCCTGACCCAGCCGGGAGCTGCGCCCTCCGGCGAGAATGATTGAACTCATGCGGAATTATTCTATCATATCAACTGACTTCGTTGTGTTTATGAAAGGTACATTAAAAAACAGCGTCTGGCTCGGATTCACATCGGCATCATCTCGCTGGCGCCAGCAGACGGTGCCTTAAGAACATGCCTCTGGCGGGGATTTATTCATTATCCCGATGCCAGAACAGGAAAGTGGCTACAACATAAGCCAGGCAGACAAACATCAGGCATAAGGCGAAAACAACGTATGGCAGATCCGAGGACATGTAATTGGTCAGGCCGATTTTATCGAGCGTATCTCTGACATCGAAGTGCTGGGGGTGATAAGCATAGAACCAGAAGGAGACATCAAACATCCACATCCACACCGCCGGCAGAATCGCCAGTCCAATCGATATCAATTTATGCCACAGATCAGTCGCCTGTCCGGCAACCAGAATGGCCAGGGGAATATAGATGACCAGGTACTGATAGTTTACCTGGTAGTTAAGTCCAATGAATAGAAGTGCTCCGACAAGCGCGGCCTGAGCCAGCGTGACTGCCCGGAAACGGGTCAATGCCAGAGCTGTCAACATTGCCACCGCCATCACCGGGGTATTGTAATCCATAAATCCGCGGGTATCCCACCCGTAGCTGTTATGAAGGTGTGTCAGGAGGGAGCTGGACCCGCTGAACGCGTAACAGAGAGGCTGCTGGTAGTCCGGGCTCCAGCCCGGCAGGAACAGCGCCTCCAGATAATCCCGTACATTTCCGGTAGTGAGGAACGGGATGGAGAATACCAGAATCACTCCTGCCATGACGGAGCAGTTGCGAGCGAAGGCGCGAAATCCGGTTTGCTGCAGAACTACAGCCAGTACCATTACGACGGGCAGGAAGGTATGCTGCTTGGTCAAAACCGCCAGACCGGCGAACAGAAAGCCCAGCTTGAGATGGCCGCGTGAAAACAGGATTACCGAGGCCAGCAGAAAGGCGGCAGCGATGGCATCGAACTGACCGAACACCGCTGATTCGTACCAGCCGGTGGGGTGCAGCAGCCAGATGGTCGAAAACAGGAGCTTCTTCCATCGGGAACCGGGCACCGCCCAGAAAATGAGTCCTCCTATGGCGAGATCGGATAAAATGATGGGGGTCTTCGCTGCTATACGCCAGCTCTCATCTATCACCTGGACCGAGGCGAAACTGTCAGGCGTGGCCAGCGAGCCCAGTTTCAGTATGAGCAGCCACAGGGGAGGATACACGTAGCCCCATCCCCAGTACGGGAATGTGCCGTCAGTGGCATCGGCATACTGGTAGAAATCCAGACCGTGTTCCCCGAAGACCTGAGCGAAAGCCCAGAACTGGGCTATGTCGGGGCCGGCGGAAAGGGGGGAGGCCCAGAAACGCGAGAGAGCGGCGAGGATAACGACCGCTGCCGCTACTAAAAGGAAAGTTTTATGGCCAGCCAGCGTATCTTGTGAGCCATCGATGCCGTTCAACTCGTTCATGGTTCTTACTGCCGGAGGACTGCGCCAACTTCCTGTTCCAGCCTGGTGAGGATATTCCTTTGAATCCTGTCAACCTCTGAGTCGGTCAATGTTCTCTCCATGGACTGATAGCGAAGCGCAAATGCCAGTGATTTCTTTCCGGTGGGAATTTGCTTTCCCTGGTAGACATCGAACAGAACCGCTTCCCGTACCTCCGGAAAGCTCAAGATTATATCCTTCACCTGCCGGGCTGGCACATTCAAGTCCAGTATTAGCGCGAGATCCCGGTCTATACTGGGGAAACGAGGTATGGGATTGTATTGAAATTCCTTTTCCGTGGTGTTCAGAAGTCTGTTCATATCAAACTCAAACAGGCACACCGTCTCCGAAGAGATATCGAAATCTGAAATGACATCGGGATGCACCTCGCCTATGACCCCCACCTCATCTCCGCTGACTATGATTTTTGCGGTTTTGCCCGGGAACAGCAGGGCATCTTCGGAGGGCTCGAATTCCGCTTCACAGCCCAGGTGGTCCAGCATGGTCTCCACTATACCCTTGCCGTAGAAGAAGTCCAGCACTCCCTGGTCGCCGGTCCAGGATTGCCCGAACAGCGGTCCACCTAGCAGGCCGCACAAGGTCTCTCTTTCATCCGGCAAATCGCCTTCTCTGGGGAGGTAGATATTACCGATCTCAAAGATCATGATACCTTTTTCGTAGTGCCTCGCGTTCGACGCAAATGTATTGAGCAGTCCGCCGCGCAGGCTGGTTCTCAGGACCTCCTGTTCCCGGCTGAGAGGATTGGCCATGCGAATCGGGGTACCATGCTGGCCTTGATATCTGACTTTATCCAGCATCTCACGGCTGGTAAGCGAGTAGTTGATCGTTTCCTGCATGCCGCATCCGACCAGTATGTCCCGAATACGCTCCCGCAATCTCGATAGCGGAGCGGGCTCATGATGAGGTATTTCAGTGCTCAGCATGGTGGTCGGTATCTCTTCATACCCGATTATACGGGCGACTTCCTCCACCAGGTCTTCAGCCATTTTCACATCAGTACGCCAGTATGGGACGGTTACCAACAGTTCGCCAGGCTCTTTCTCATCGCAATCAAAGCCGAGTGCCTCAAGGGCCTCTTTGATACGTTTCATTCCGAAATCGATGCCAAGTATCTTTCCCGCCTTCTCTTCGGAGAGCGGTATCGAAATCTGTTGCCAGGGAGCGGGATACGCGTCGACTATCCCTCGTGTGGCTTTGCCGCCGGCAAGCTCGACCATCAATCCGATGGCTCGCCGGGCCGCGGGTAGCGGTAGTTCCCGGCTCAGGCCTTTATCGAAACGGGAGGAAGCCTCGCTTACGAGTCCGAGCCTGCGCGACGTGTGGCGTATACTTACGTTATTGAAGTTGGCGGATTCCAGTAATATATTTGATGTCCTCTCGGTTACCTCGCTTTCCTCACCTCCCATCACCCCGGCGATGGCCACCGGGTGGGTCGCGTCGCAAATCAACAGCATATCGCTGGTAAGCTGGCGTTCCTCACCATCGAGGGTGAACATCCTTTCCCCCTCACTGCCGCGCCGCACGATGATCCTGCCGCCGTCTATCTTATCGTAATCGAAGGCGTGCAACGGTTGTCCATATTCGAGCATGACGAAGTTGGTAATATCCACTATGTTGTTTATGGGACGCATACCGGCCGCACGCAATCTTTCCTGCATCCACGAGGGGGAAGGGCCTGTTTTCACATCCCTGATGACGGCTCCGCAGTAACGAGGGCAAAGGTCCGGATCGAGGATCTCAATGGAAAGAATCTCGTCAGTCGAGGTATCCAGCTCATGATAATCAACTTTCGGCAGATGGATTCCGGTTCTGGTTAACGCCGCTGTCTCGCGGGCGATTCCTATCATGTTGAGGCAATCGGGCCGATTGGGTGTCACTGTGATGTCAAAGACCGTATCCCCCAGGTATCTTTTCAGTGGCTCTCCAACTGGTATTGATTCCGATAGAACCATTATTCCCTCATGATTATCGGAGATGCCCAGCTCTTTCTCGGAGCAGACCATACCCTTCGAGCGCACACCGCGAATCCTGGCCGGCTTCAATTCCACGTATTTGCCGTTATGCGCGTCGAAGAGCCTGGCTCCGACTCTGGCGAATGGGACACGTTGCCCCACCGCGATATTTGGAGCCCCGCAAACTACGGTGTGCTGTTCCTGGCCGAGGCTGACTGTGGCCAGGCTAAGTCTGTCGGCATTGGGGTGCCGCTCTATATTGACAACCTCACCGGTGTATATGTTATCCCATTCATCGCCGAGGACCTGAACGTCGCTGGCCTCGAGCCCGACCATTGTCAGTCTCTCGGCCAGATCCTCGGGTGTGACGTCAATATCGACGTAATCCCGTAACCATTTGAGTGAAACCTTCATTTGCTACCTTCAGTTCCCGCCCCGCCCCACTCAACTCTTTTCCAATTATTCCCAGTAATCGTACCCGTGCCAGTTCTCGGCTGTGACGGGTTCATTTGTTCTCAGGTGCCGAATAACGAACTGGCCGCAGTTGCTCCCGATGCGATTCTCCTCAACTTCGCCTATACTGAGAATCACGTCATACCCGGCTGTGCGTAATGAATTGATAACCTGATAATCACGGTGCCCGTTGTAAGCGTCGATATAGGAGGCCAGCCGGTTCTCCACGGCCCGGTGGGTCGGATTAATGGGTGTGATCTTTAAAATGAACTTTTCGGGTGAAAAATATTCGAGCAGAACATCCGGTTCGACCGGCATTCCTTCGGCAAGCGCGAAGTTGAGTGTGACCTTCTTGTCGCCTATATCGTGGAACCTCTCCACGAATTCTGCTATCCGGGAGAATCCCCATTTTTTTACCGGTACCATATGGTCGCGCATATCCTCGTTGGTGGTGTGAAGGGAAAACTGGAGCTGGAACCGGCCCGCGCTGTATTTCTGCCGTTTTATTTCCAGCAGCCTCTCAAAGAAATCGTCTGCTCCCATCGGGGCGACCGTGGAGATAGAGGGAATGAATCCGGGAATCTCGTAGCGGTCCTGAACCGAATCGATAACATCCAGCACCGACGGATTGAGTGCCGGTTCTCCCATACGCGCGAACTGGATTTTAAACTTCTCAACGGGTATTATGCCGTCAGGGAAGCGTTTGCGGATGAGGAAATCTATCTGCTGGAATATCTGCTCACTGGTGAGCTTTCCCTTATAGTCGTCCCCGGCGTCACACATGAGGCATCTGACCGGGCAACCGAAGAGCACTGAAACTATCAGTACCCACTTCTTTTCCCTGCTAATTGGTGGCTGGATTGACTCCACAAATTCCACCAGCTTACCGTCCCCCATATCCGCTATATGGACGGTGGCGATATCATCTCTTCCAGAGGAATTTATAACCTGCATCAACTGGCTCCCTCGAGCATTCGGCAGATTTTCATGGCGGCGTGGACCCCATCGCCCACAGCTATCGAGGCCTGGCGATAGATATCGTTCTTCACGTCTCCCACGAAATGGAGCCTCCCCTCACCTTCCAGTCCCGACGCGCTTTCCTCAACCTCTCCGGAAATGAAGTCCAGCCAGGGTTCCCTGCCAATAGCCAATATAACATAATCGGCCTCAAGTTCCCAATACCCCCCGGCGTTTTGGCCTGATACAAGCACGTGGTCGCCGGAGTTAGTTATTGAAGAGGGTGGAGATTTCTCAAGGTATGTTATGGCCTCTGTCCGTCCGGCTCTTTCCCGGAGCAGGGGAATGCATTTGCGTCGCGTCCCCCTGTTGAGGATAGTTACCCGGTTTTCGCGGGCCAGGTTGAGAGCGTAATCGAAAGCCGCGTCTCCCGCGCCGATTATGACGATCCTTTTGCCCTTGACCTCTGCTATTGGGTGAACCTCGTAGAAAACCTTATGCGCCGCGTCTTTCGGGATAGCGATCTCCCGGTAGGTTCGTGGCTTCGTGCCCGAGGCCACCACCACGATTCTGGACTCGAATTCACGATCCGCTGTTTTGATTAGGAAATTTTGCCTGTAGTCAAGCTCGGTCACCTGTTCGAACCGGATGGTTCCCCCTACCCTTTCAAGCTGCGAGATGAACAGGCTTGCCAGAGCCGCGCCTGAAACCCCTTCGGGAAAACCGGGATAGTTTTCCACAAGATTGGCATTGACCAGAAGTCCGCCGGCGCGATCTTTCTCCAGGAGAAGCGGCTCCAGTCCCCACCTGGTGAGCTGGATGGCGGTAGCGATACCGGCCGGCCCCGCGCCTATGATGGTGATATCCTCAGTCGGCATTCCTTCATCTCAAATCGTCGAGCATTTCGTTGACCAATACCGGTACCGCGAATCCATGCGCCGAATTCCAGAGGGTTGCTCGGTGGAAAGGCTCATTATAGGTGGCGGTGCCGTCTATGCAGAAAAAGACCTCATAACCGCGAACGAAGGCGGAACGGGCGGTGGTCTCACAGCACAGGTGAGTCATTACCCCGCTTATGACAAGCTGAGTGATTCCACCGCTACGGAGCCTGGCTTCGAGATCTGTATCATAGAAAGCGTCATATTGCTCTTTCTGAATTGTGGCATCCGGGAATGCCTTGAGCTCCTTTATGATCTCGCTGGCGTGGCCTTCAGGCTTGATGAGGTCGTGCCACCACTTTGACATCATTCCCGCGTTGGCCTCTGAGTTAGAGTGGCGGGTGAATATGACCGGCAGGTTCTTTCGGGAAAAGGCGTCGATCAGGCTTACGATGCCCGGTATAATGGCCGGCGCCGAGGGGACGAAAGCGTGGGATGAATCATCCAGAAAATAATTCTGCATATCCAGAACCAGGAGAGCCGAGCCGGACGACGAAAGCTTCAACGGATGCCGCCTGCGAATCTCCTCGACGTCCCGCAGCATTTCCCTTGATTTGCTCTCAAGGTTTTCAGCGGTGAAATAGCGCTCCTTCTTCAATCTATAGCCTCTATCGCCTGTATCATTCTTACCGCGTCCCTGAGTGGCTCCGGTTCGTGAGTGCGTATGTATCGGACTCCATGGAGCCAGGCCCAGATCTCGGTTGCCAGTGTGCCAACACCCCGTTGTCGGAGCGGCCGGTTCAGTACGGCACCGATGAACGATTTTCGAGAGGGAGAGAGATAAATATCCCGCCCGAACTTCTTGAGCTCTTCGACGTCCCGCAGTACCATGAGGCTGGGCTCCGGACTGCCGCCAATGAATAAACCCATACCGGGATCGATGATGACTTTATCATCCTCAAGCCCCGCTTCGTCGAGGGTGGCCAGCCTTTCGCTGAAGAAACCATGCAGCTCATCCATGATGCCGAAGTGGTCCCGGACTGTTCTCTCGGCGTGCGGCCCCTCATTTCGCGCGAACATGATTACCACGGGAACGCCGGCTTTTCTAACTATTTCGATCGAGTTCCTGTCTCTCAACGCGGTTATATCGTTGATCATGTCGACACCCATCGTGATGGCGTACTCCATCACCTCGGGCTTATAGGTATCTACGGAAACACGGATATGCTCATCCTTCAGCGCCCTGATTACCGGGTCCAGCCGCTGTATCTCTTCCTCAGCCGTGATTTTCTCACCGTCCGGATTGCTGGACTCCGCTCCGATATCGATCAAATCGGCCCCCCCGGCGATGAGCTCGCGGCC
>JAWOBX010000066.1:0-2747 GCA_046484125.1 Dehalococcoidia bacterium
AACCTTCATCCTGATGTCCTGTAAACGCCCTGCAGAAGAAGCGCGTCCTTTTCCAGGTTGGGGCTCTCGCAAATGGCTACACCCTTCACATTATGGTCCTTAAGCGCCTGGATAAGGTCCGCGTAACGGAAGTCCGACTCCTCCATGTTGAGGTGCTTGCGTTCGCCTTTCTTACCATAGCTGATGCCCGACAGGTGGAGATGCATGTTTTCCAGCGCTTCTCTACCCAGCTTTTCTCCCGCTTGCTCAAGGACCTGAAAGAATTCAGCATAAGTATTGAATTTCCCCGTTCTGGAGTGCAGGTGGGCAAAATCTATACATGGAGCTACTCCCTCTACCTCCGCACTCAATCTCAGTATCTCATTCATGGTCCCGAACTGGCTGGGCTTCCCCATGATCTCGGGCCTGATGGTTATTGGTTTATTCTCTCGATGGAGTTGTTCCACGATCCCAATCAGGCATTTCTTTACGTGTTCGTATACCTGTTCAGGGGACATTTTCATGTAGAAGGCGGCATGGAATGTAATGCTCTCTCCACCAAAACCGTGAGCGACTCTGGCTGTTTGCAGTATTCGCTCTTTACTGGCAATAACTTTCTCCTCTTCATTCGAGTTAAGGTTGATAAAGTAAGGACAGTGAGCGGTCAGCCTTATTCCACGCTTTCTGGCTACCTCACCGACAGCCAGAGCGGTTCTTTGGCTCATACTGACTCCGTTTACGAATTCAATCTCCATGCAACCCAGGCCAAGCTCATGCACCCGTATTATTCCACCTTGAGACGTTTTTTTTGAGGTGGTGTGTGGGATTCCCGCCGGGCCGAATACCAGTTCCCTCGGAACTCTGGCCTGCGTTTCTCCTCTGGGCATGAGTCATTGGACCTTTCTGCCTACCGAGGCTGCTACCGATTTTAGCTGGGAGGTAAGATCTCCAAAATGCTCGAAACTGAGTGATTGAGGGCCGTCTTTCAGTGCCTTATCCGGATTGGGGTGTACCTCAATCATTATGCCGTCGGCTCCAGCGGCCACTGCCGCCAGGGCCATCGGCGTGACCAGGTACCATTTGCCCGTGGCATGGCTCGGGTCTCCGATGACAGGGAGGTGGCACAACTTCTTAATGATCGGTACAGCACTTATGTCCATCGTATTCCGGGTGTATGGTTCATAAGTGCGGATTCCCCGTTCACACATTATGACTTCGCGATTCCCCTGCGCGATTATGTACTCGGCTGAAAGCAACCATTCCTGAATGGTAGCCGACATTCCGCGCTTCAACATAACGGGCTTCTGTACCCTTCCGACTTCGTCGAGGAGCATGAAATTCTGCATATTACGGGTTCCTACCTGCAGAATATCCACATATTTGGCGACCATCTCCACATCGTGGGGTCTCATCACCTCGGAAATGACAGGTAAGCCGGTTTCCTCACGCGCGTCTGCCAGGAGCTTGAGGCCAGCCTCACCGAGGCCGCGGAAGCTGTATGGCGATGTACTTGGTTTGAAGGCCCCGCCACGGAGAATATTCGCCCCTGCTTCCTTTACCGCCCTTGCCGTGGACATTAACTGCTCTTCGCTTTCAATGGCACAGGGGCCAGCCATTATGGTCAGTTCCTCTCCTCCTATGGTCAGATCGCCTACGCTGATACGGGTATTGACCGGCTGGAACTCCCGACTGGCCAGTTTATATGGCCTGCTGATAGGTATAACTTCCTCAACACCGGGGAACATCTCCAGCGTTTCCCGCAGCTCGGGATAGGTTTGTCCCACTACGCCGACAACGGTACGGTCAACTCCCTGCGAGACATGACCCGCCATTCCTTCCTGGCTGAGGCGATTCAAGATTTCCTTTAGATCGTCTTCGGTTGAAGTCTTGCTGAGTATAAGAAGCATTTTCCCCTGCCCTCTCCTCAAGATGGATTATGAAAGAACCGATGAATCCCTGTCCAACACCTGAATCAATCTTAAACCCTGGCGGCCATCCCCGGCCCCTCGAAGCCTCCCCTCGTCCAGAGATTCTTCAATTAAATGTTCTCAGGTTTTCCGCCCCGTTTGTGTACACGTGGATGATCTCATCCGCGCTCTTTTCCGTATTGTAAAGTATCAGTATACGGATACATTTCCGCAGGCTCCCCGGCACATCCATCTCGTGCCCGCAAAGGAGTGCTGACCGGGTCCACCCCATCTCGCGCGCCGCAAGAGCCGGGAATTCCGCGTTCAGGTCCGGGGTAGTTGTAAACCAGACACATGACACCTCTTCGACGTCAAGCTTGTTAGCTTCAGTGATCTGCTCGAGAAGATCGCGGGTTCCTCGTAGAATAGCATCCCTGGTATTTTCCTCAACGGTCGTGGCTCCTCGAATACCGCGGCATCGCATATGGTATCTCCCCAAAATCCCAAAACCAATAGTAGCATTTAAGTGGCCCGTTAGCAAATCGCTGTTAGTTCGAGTCGACTCAGGATTTGATTGACCTTTCTGCTTCGCTGACTGACCCCTGAGAACCAGAGCCGGGTGGGGTGTGGATGAGGATGGGTATTTGCATACAGTTGATAACAGCGAAAGTCCGGTTGTTTACGGGACGCTACATTAGTGCCCTGTCTCTAACGCTTCTATACAAGTGTTCCGCAATGATTTTTTCACCGCATTGCTTCACTAAAAAAGCTGGCCCACCGGTAACGCACTCGCGACCGCGAGTGCGTTATCGGTGGGCCAGCGTCGTGCGGGTGGTGGGGATAAGGCTCCAGTATTCGCGT
>JAWOBX010000103.1:0-4969 GCA_046484125.1 Dehalococcoidia bacterium
GAAATATATCCATCTTCCATATGTCATCTCTATTGGTGGCGAACAATTAATATATCGATGGCCGCATTATAACATATCTAGCTTCGCGATAGAAGAAAATAGGCCCAAGAGCCCATGCGCTCGGCGCGTCTATCGGGTGAAACAGCTTCGAAAACTCTGTTAAATGTGCCAGCATATATGTTGACGACTCAGCTTCGAAAGTTGTGAATGGTTAATTATTAAAGGGTTTTGAACTTATTCTGAAAGAAAACGCTGCTGTGGTCAGAACAATCCTGCTTGCCATGATCGTTGCACAGGAGCCTGGATTTTCTCCAGTAACGAAAGCCCACCCCTGCTAGCCCAAGCAAGATTAGCACAAATCCCGAACTTGGCTGAAAACGACCTTCAGTTGGTGTGTTGGGACAATGCAGATGGTTCTGAATGTTTCAATCAGGGGGAGCCATTTTCCCCCATACGCAGGCGCTATACGAGCCAGAGAGAACCTCCCTTCAAATATCCCGCGATTCCAGCCATAGAAACCCGCGTCTCACAATACCGGATACCGGTTGGATACCGATTCGGAGGCTACCCGGTATACAGCCACCAGTGATTCCTGAAAATCTTCGCTGCCACGCCAGAAAGGGAAACCACCTAGACGCTTGAGCAGCGCCCCTGATACAGCCGGAGGGCTGACCTCCTCGGTCTCGATCGGGGTGATGCCTACCCGGCCCCAGAAACAATCCGTGTCAGTGGGAAGAGGCTCGGGCGTCGAGGAATCTGAATCGTCACCTTGATCCACCTCACACTCTCCAGAGGCTCCGAGCACCAGTTCAACCAAGCTCTCTCTCTCAATACCCCTGAGCTTAAATAGCAGGAACGGGTCACGGTCGAAGGCCTCGGCCAGAAGGTAATGCACCGCGGCAATGTGCTTGCACGGATTTGACCAATCAGGGCAAGAGCACTCAGTTTCCAGGTCCCCTTCTTCCGCGGGAAACAGCGAGAGGCCGCTTTCGGCAAATACAGCCTCGATATCCTCCGGCATCTCTCCCCTCAGCAGCCGCGCCATGTGCGCCGGGGATTCTGCCAGTGCAGCAGCCACACGCTCCCATTCACCAGGGGAGAACGTTTTCATCTGAATCACGACTTCGTATGGGGTGCGGCGTGTCCCCTGGACCCGGGCACTGATTTGCCCCTCACCGATCTTCAGGTCTGCCACCTGTCCCCTCCGGGCGTAAGCCCTGCCTCGCTGCAGGCGAGCATCGATACGGAAGCTCTCCAGAGCTTGAATCCAGCGCTTGCCCCACCATTTTGAAGCGAAAGCACCGCGCTTTGATTGTGCCTTGATGCCTCCCTTTACATCAAGTGGAGGTGTCGGTTTGTACTGGAAAAATTCTCCCCAGTGGCTCATGGCTGATCCGCTACCGCCTCCTTACTCAAAGCTATGACCTCCTTCAATTCCTCGGTGGACATCTCCGTCAGCCACGTTTCGCCGGTTCCAACCACACTCTCGGCAACAGAGATCTTGCGCTCGATGAGTTCATCGATTCGCTCCTCAAGGGTTCCTGCGCAGATGAACTTGTGAACCTGAACGTTCCGTACCTGCCCAATGCGAAAGGCCCGGTCAGTGGCCTGGTTTTCTACCGAGGGATTCCACCATCGGTCAAAGTGGAATACATGATTGGCGCGCATCAGGTTGAGGCCAGTGCCGCCCGCTTTAAGCGAGAGGATAAACACCGGCGGTCCGTGGCCATCCTGCTGGAAACGTTCCACCATTTGGTCGCGCCGCTTTCGGGGTATGCCGCCGTGAAGAAAAAGAATCTCCTGCCCGAAGGTCTCCTGCAGATGCCGCTGCATGATCGTTCCCATCTCGGCGAACTGGGTGAAGACCAGCGCCCGATCGCCGGATTGGATGACTTCCTCCAGCATTTCTACGAGCCGGGTCATCTTTCCCGACCTGCCATTTACGGCGGAGTTGTCGTCCAGGAAATGGGCGGGATGGTTGCATACCTGCTTCAGTCTGGTCAGAGTCGAGAGTATCAGTCCTTTGCGCTGGATGCCGGTAGCTTCATCCAGAGATTCCTCGATCTCCCGGAGCACCGCCGCGTAGAGCGAGGCCTGCTCTTTGGTCAATGAACAGTATGTTTTCATCTCTAATTTCTCCGGGATATCGGCTATAACGGACTTATCGGTCTTTAAGCGCCGCATGATAAAGGGTCCGGTCAGGCGCTTCAGACGCTCGGCAGCATCGGGTTTTCTTCGGAACTGGATCGGTTTGAAGAACCGCTCCCGAAAGCCGGTTTGCGACCCGAGCAGGCCGGGGTTGAGGAAATCCATAATAGACCAGAGATCGCCCACATGGTTCTCAACCGGCGTGCCGGTCAGTACAATCCGGTAATCCGATGGAATTGACCGGGCCGCGCGCGATTGCTTGGTCTCCGGATTCTTGATGTTCTGAGCCTCATCGAGGATGATGCCTGACCAAGGAACTTCCTTGAGAAATTTCGCGTCGCGCTGGATGAGCCCGTAGGTCGATATGACCATCGCGTATTTACCGGCCTCGGTAATGAAGGCATCCTGCTGCCGCCGGTCCGCGCCGTGGTGTATGAGAACCGGCAGGTTCGGGGTGAAACGTCCTGCCTCCCTGCGCCAGTTGTTCACCACCGATGTCGGGCAAACGAGCAGAACCGGACGGCTCTCCCCGAGCTCGCGTTCGCGCTGAATGAGAGCCAGGGCCTGGATGGTCTTCCCCAACCCCATATCATCGGCGAGGCAGGCACCCAACCCCCACCGCCGCAGGAAGGCGAGCCACCCATATCCGCGCTGCTGGTAAGGTCTGAGGCTCCCGGCGAACTCCTCAGGCAGCGCCGGCTGCCTGAACTTCTTCTCTCCCTTGAGCTGCTTGAGCAGGTCCTGGACCCATCCCTTTGCCCGGATATCTTCGACAGGAATGCCCTCAACCTCACCACCACCCAGCGCTGTCCGGATGATCTCGCCAACTGACGCGGATCCGGAAGGGTGTTTTTGCCAGAAATAGGCTGCGGCGCGAAGTTGCCCGGCATCCAGTTCCACCCAGGTCCCGCGCAATTTGACGAGCGGAGTTTTAAGCGCAGCGAGGTTCTGCAATTCCTTAAGAGAGAGGCTCTCACCACCCAGCGCCAGTTCATATTCAAACTGGCAGACGGTCTCCACGGAAAGGCCGGCGGAGGCCTGCATCTTTGGGCTCTTGACCTGCATCCGGGCCGAGAGCGCCTGCCGGGCCCCCTTGCGAGTCCACCAGGAGGGAAGAAGAACGCCGAAACCGGCAGCTTCAAGCATCGCCGCTTCTTTGGTCAGGAAACGATGAGCGCTCGCCGTATCGAGCGCGAAACCCGTCGGATGCTTATGAGAAAGGCTGGCGGCGACGTGTGGACACAGTTCCGATGCCTGTCCCAAAGCTGCCAGCAGGTATTCCTTCGGATTGCCGCCGTGTTTCTTGAGCCACTTCTCGCTCTTGCCGTGAGGCTCCCAGATATCGGCTACAGGAAGAAGCAGGCTCAGATCGTCTTTGGGCTGAATAAGGTATTCGACCCGCCAATCACCTGCGGGGAGAGCTGGCACCGATGGATCATCGGGAGTAATTGTCTCCGGCTCATTCAGTCGAAAGACCAGCCGGTACGCGGCGTGAGCGGAAAACCTGATGGGGCGCTGCCAGCGCCTGACTTGACGGGTAAAATCGATCAGGTCACCCAGCGACTTCCAGTGAATCATATCATCGGGAGACCGAAGGGAATGGAGCCAGGCATCGTGGATGCTATCGAAAACCGGTTTCCGTTTTTTCTCCGGAGCCTGGCCGGGATTAAAGGACTCTCTCACCAGGCCATCCACAGCGCGGGTGATGAACCCTGCCGCAACGTCTTCAGAGTTCGTTTCCGGTGGCGAAGAATCATGGGCAATCGAAAGGCATCGGCAGGAACCGGGCATCTGAGCTACCAGGTTCATAAATTGCTCCCGGCTCACATCGTCAAGCACTGGTTGCCAGCGGCCGTAGAAAGCTGCGACTCCCTCGCTGATCCCGGGCATATAGCTTTGCCGGACTACGAAGTCAACCGCCAGGCGAAAGGCCTCTACATACCAGCGGAGGTCGGACGCGGCGATGATGCCGCGAGCCGGCATGCTCCGTTCGGCACACTGGGTGAGAAGGGTAGCCATTTCGGAGAAATTAAGCTTGCGGCCCGTCACAGTCCATGGGCGGACCTTGATCTTACCCCGGGAATCAGTCACTTCAGCGATGAACGGAGAGGAGGCTATCGGCCGGGTACCCCGGGAAGGGAGCCAGGCGAGCACAGTCTTGGTGTTCTTTTTAGTGACCGGAATTTCACCATGAAATGCGCTGACCGCCTCCGAGAGGCCATTAATCCCGGCATCGAAGGGGCAGGGCTTGATTAACTTTTTCCCCCGTTGGGGACGTATAGGTTGCTCCGGTGTTTTTTCGGCCCACAGGTAGAATTCGCCGGAGCAGTAAGAAAGGTGAAGGACGAGCATTTCTCTTATTACCCGGGAACCATTATCGCACAGATTAACCGGGAAATAACAGGCCGGTGAAGTGGCACGTGTGGCGGGCTCTCACCTGAACTGCTGGTGTGGCCGAACCATTGGGCTGGTGTGCTGTCCTAACGCTTGTGTACAAGTGTTCCGCAATGCTATTTTTACCGCATTAATTCACTTATAAAGCTGACTACTCCGGTAAAGCCCTCGCGGTTGAGAGGGCTTTACCGGAGTAGTCAGCGTCGGGTGACAAACTACATAGCGGTTTGTGGGAATAAGGCTGAGTATTTGCATACAATTAATATCAGGTAAAGTCCGGTATTTACGGGACGCTACACTCCTGGAGGTTATATAGAGACTGGGGGAAATACGGCTTTACTCAAATCTGCCGCCCCGCGTCATATCCGGAAGCAATGGCCGCCATCAGAGTGCCCATCCCCTCCTCCATCACCCCTCTGGCATCGCC
>JAWOBX010000112.1:0-32974 GCA_046484125.1 Dehalococcoidia bacterium
GGGGTAGGAGAGCTGTAGTCGATGTGGCGACGGGGGAAGAAATAAAGAAGATCGCGTATGGTGTGAACGCCAAGCTTATGGAAGCGTGACGCCAGCCTGGTGTTTATCCCCTTGACCTGTGTTATCGGTGAATCAAGTGACTCGGCCGGTGCAGTGGAAGCTCTCTTTTTATTCGTATCCTTCGGTTGGGACAGGCCCTTCAGGACAGCCGTCACCCACTCCTCTCGCTCATTCGGCTCAAGGGTCCTGTAATCTGGATGAGGCAACCGGATCTTATGGGGGAAGGCCTCTGAAAAACGGGTCAGAAACTTATCCAGCCCCCCGCTTACCGCGCTGTCGGTGTAGTTCCTGGATCTCTCCAGTTCGAGAATCTTCTGTAATTTCTCGAAATCCAATTCTCTTCGCCTGGTTCAGGCGTCAGCAGGTTCGCACGCCTTTCTCAATGATTCCTACGGCCAGCGATCCCGGTCCAAGATACGTTCCGATGACCGGCCCGATCCTGGCCGAGTATATCTTATCACCGCGGAATATGGGGGATATCTTCTCGATAAAGGCCGCCGCCTCATCAGGGGTGGTACTGTGAAGGACGGTCATCTGCTCGATATCCGGGAAATCCTGCACTATTTCCAGAACACGATCCATGGCCTTCTTCCTGGTGCGCGCCTTTCCTCTGGGATGCACTTCACCGTCTTTGACACACAGCAGAGGTTTGATACTGAGCAATGTACCCATTAGAGTCTGCGCCCTGCCGATTCGTCCTCCTTTGTGCAGGTATTCCAGCGTGTCTACCATTCCCCAGAAATGCGTCCTGGGGATAACATCTCTCACCACTTCCTTTACATCGTCAAGGCTCCCTCCCGACTGAGCGGCCATAGCGGCCTGAATGACTATCAATCCCAATCCCATCGACGCGTGACAGGAATCGATAATCTCGATCGGGCAATGTTCAGGGGCGGCCTCTCGAGCCAGGACAGCGGAATTATAGGTGCCACTCAATTTCGGGGATATATGAATGGAAATGATGCCGTCCGCCTCATCGCTCAGGCGGGTATATATTTCCGCGAAAGCGGCAGGTGCTGGTTGCGAGGTGGTGGGCAGCGATTCAGATTGCCCCAGCTTTTGGTAGAATTCATCGGCTCTCAAGTCCAGCCCGTCAAAATATGTTTGCTCACCGAAATGAATACATAAAGGAACCACGGTTATACCGAGCGACTTCACTACCTCATCCGGCAAATCAGCGGTGCTGTCGGTCACCACCTTAACGGCCATCAGATACTCCAGTTACTCGGCGGAGATGAGGTAATGGTAATGGGGTTGACCTCCGAAGACAACCTCGATTTCGAGGCCGGGGAATCGAGAGCGGACGGAATCGAAAAGGCTTTCCGCCTCCGCCCAATCGACGCCGTTCCCGTAGTAGACTGTCAATATCTCGCAACTGCCGACTTCCATCCCATCCAGGAGTTTATTCAACGCGTCTTCCATTGTGTATTCCGCAACCGCCAGCTCGCCGTCGACGAAACCAATTATCTGCCCTTCCTTCACGTGGAGATCACCATATTGCATCGATCGTATGGCTGCGGATATCTGACCCGTCCGCACGCCCGACATGGCTTCGGTCATGATCTCGCGATTGGCATCAAGTCCTGTCTCGTAGTTGAAGGCTACCAGTGCCGTGACTCCGTGCATGATTGTTTTGCTTGGCACCACCGCCACCCTCTTCTCCGCCATGGCACTTACCTGCTGAGCGGTTGGAATGATATCCGGATTGTTGGGAAGAATAAGCACTTCTTCCGTTGGCACGGTCTCCACCGCCTCAAGCAATTCCTTAACACTCGGGTTCATCGTTTCTCCCCCGTGGATTACTTGAGTCGCGCCCAGGCTTTTAAAGACCTGTACCAGTCCTTCACCGGAGGCAACAGCGACTGTTGATATGCTGCCAAGCGGTGGACAGTACTCCTCCGACTGACTGGCCATGAACTCACGGTGCTGCTCCTCCATATTGTCGATCTTGATCTTATGCAACGTTCCAAGAGAGGCTCCGTAGCTTATTACCGCTCCAGGATCAAAGCTGTGGATATGAACTCTCGCCGTTCTCTCATCTCCCACCACCAGAACGTGTTCGCCCATCTCTTGAAGACGCGCCCGCATCGACTCGAGATCGAGCGCGACGCCCTGAACAAGGAACTCAGTACAATACCCGTATTTCGATCCTTTTTCTTGAACCCTTGAATCGGGGGCAAATAGCGGCAGTTCGGAGGCCCTGTAATCATCGCCTATCTCCTTACCCTGAAGATAGAACAGTAATCCCTCGAAAAGCACTCTCAAGCCTTCACCCCCCGCGTCCACCACACCCGACTCCCTCAATACCGGCAAAAGCTCAGGCGTCCGGCTTACCGATTCCCGGGCCTCGCTGACCAGAGCTTCGACGAGTGCGCACAGGTCAGCCTCCTTACCCTCAGTCCGGGAGTTCACCGCGGCCGCCGCATCCCGCATAACCGTCAGTATGGTCCCCTCGGTCGGCTTGCTGACGGCCTTATCCGCCATCATTGAGGCCTGAAGCAGGGCCCCGGCCAGCTCCACCGCCGTAAACGCCTTTTTCCCCTCCAGTCCCCTCGCCAGACCTCTTAATATCTGGGAAAGGATGACACCACTGTTGCCACGCGCGCCCATCAAAGCTCCCCTGGCCATCGCGTCCGCTACAGCCGAAGCGTCATTATCAGGACAGGTATTGGCCTCCATCATCGCCGACTGCATGGTGAGAACCATATTGGTACCTGTATCGCCATCGGGCACGGGGAAAACGTTGAGGGCATTCACGGCAGAGGTGTTGCCGCTGAGGAGCTGGGCGCCGGTCCGGAACATCTCCCGAAGATTCTTGCCACTCCAACTCTGTTGCTGCATCATAATCCACCACAACTGTCGATTTGCTAACGTGGTGCAATTGTGGTATTCTGTTTAATGCATTTTACAGCAAACAGAGTTCCAAAGTCAAAGAGAACCTCTGAAGCGGCGGGGATTGCGGGGTTATCCTCCGATAATCAGAATTCTTGAGGGCGGGGATGAGGAGGAGCGCTGTAAATTGACCACAACTTCAATAAGGAAAGAACCATGAAGTGCGAGATATGCGGTAAGACAAAACAGTTCGGGCACAACGTCAGCCATTCAATGCGTCACACCAAACGCCAATGGCAGCCAAATGTGCAGAAGAAGTCGGTTGTAGTCGGGGGAAGGCACAGAAAGGTACACATATGTACCAGTTGCCTTCGCACCCAGATGAAACAGCTCTCCTAAGCGGAATAACCAGCGGAATTTCGAATCCGTTCCATCGCATCAGGGACGGATTCTTTTTTATTGAACACCGCAGACCCCGCCACCAGCACCCTTCCCCCGGCCCGGATAACATCGGGGGCGGTAGCCTCGTTGACCCCTCCATCTACCTCCAGTTCGACCGGGAGATTCTTCTCATCCAGAAGCTGCCGGGCGCGGGATATCTTATCCAGCACCCCGCGAATAAAGCCCTGTCCCCCATATCCGGGATTAACGGTCATCACAAGGAGGAGGTCTATCTCAGACAGGATCTCGGTTACCGTTTCCAGAGGCGTGGCCGGATTCAGCGATACGCCCGCTTTTACGTTGAGTTCCCTGATGCGGGTCACCACCCTGTGCAGATGAGTACAGGCTTCCACATGCACGGTGATGATGTCAGCTCCAGCGGCGGCAAAACTCTCGATCTGCCTTTCCGGTGAAGCTATCATGAGATGAACATCCAGGGGTATATCCGTATACGGACGAATGGCACTGACCAGCTCATCACCGAAAGTAATGGGGGGTACAAACTGTCCATCCATTACGTCTACGTGAATATAATCGGCTCCAGCCCTGGTCGCCTCTGAGACCTGATCCCCGAAACGGGCGAAGTCGGCCGACAGGATTGAAGGGGCAAGCTTTATTTTCTCTTTCATTGAAGCGTTTTCCTCGCTTTTCGCAGAGCGCGATCCACCCGCCGGGGCGCGGTGCCCCCTATTATATCCCTGGCCCCGATGGATGACTCCACCGTTATGGCATAAACATCTTCATCAAAAAGCGGTGAAAGATCGCGGTAATCCTCAAGCGGCAGCTCCCGCAAGCTCTTGCCCTTATTTATGGCGGTTCGGACCAGCTCGCCCACGATGCTGTGAGCTTCCCGGAAAGGAACCCCCTTCGCGGCAAGGTAATCCGCCACATCGGTCGCAAGTGAGTAGGAGCCCTCGGCAGCCTCACGACCATTTTCCGGATTGAACTTAAGCGTCGATAGCATACCCTTGAACACATCGAGGGTTGGAAGCAGCGTATCCACTGTGTCAAAGAAACCTGTCTTGTCTTCCTGAAGATCTCGGTTATAGGCCAGGGGGAGGCCCTTCATCATCGAAAGAGTCGCCATGAGATTGCCATAAACACGGCCCGTTTTCCCCCGAACCAGCTCGGCAACATCGGGATTCTTCTTCTGCGGCATTATGCTGGAAGTAGTGGCATAGGAGTCATCTATTTCAACAAACCCGAATTCCTCCGAGGACCAGAGGATGATCTCCTCCGCCAGACGTGAAAGATGCATCATGGTTATACTGGCAGCCGCCTGGTACTCGATGATAAAATCACGATCTGATACCGCGTCCATGCTGTTGGCGCTTATCCGGTCAAAACCAAGTTCGGCGGCCACCGACCTGCGATTAATCGGGAACGTTACGCCGGCCAGGGCACCGCTGCCAAGCGGAGACTCATCCAGACGCTCATTGCAATCCCTGAAGCGGCCAATATCCCGCTGGAACATCTCAAAATAAGCCAGGAGGTGATGGGCCAGGAGTATCGGCTGCGCCTTCTGCAGATGAGTATACCCGGGTATAACTACATGCTTGTTAGCTTCGGCCAGGTCAACGATCGCTCTCTGAAGTTCTTTCAGCAGCGCCTCGGTATCAACGATCGCGTCTTTGGCGAACAACCGTACGTCGGTGGCGATCTGGTCATTGCGCGATCGCGCGGTGTGCAGTTTTCCGGCCACCTCGCCTATCTTCTCAGAAAGACGGGCTTCGATATTCATATGAATATCTTCCAGAGGAATTTTGAACTGGAATTCCCCTCGCTCGATTTCCTCGCGGATCTCATTCAGGCCGACGGTTATCTTCTCCACGTCATCCCAGGATATGACCCCGGCTTCCACCAGTCCTTTCGCGTGGGCAATGGACCCGGTAATATCCTGCCGGTAAAGCCGACGGTCAATGGAAATGGACTCGGTGTAGTTCTGGACTGTTTTGTCAGCTTCCTTTCCGAAGCGAGAGCGAAGTGGTTCCATTATCTTCGGTGGTATTATGCACCAACAGGCTGAGCAGGTCAAGTGAAGTGATTGCCCCTTAAAACAGCGATTGATTCGGTTGCATATCAGCATCGCTGTTTTCCCCTCCCGGTTTAATAAGGTTCTTCAGGCCACCTGATGGCGGGTGCCATCAGGTGGCCTGAAGAACCGTCCTCGTTGGGGGAGGGTTTTCCCCGGTCAGGGGAAAACGCATTGTTCCCGTTTTTCACAAGACACCCGCAGGGTGAATTCCTTTGTATTTGAACCGCTGTTTTCGGGATTGCCCGCGAAATCAGCGATTGACCCGGATGCAACCGGCTCCTCTAACGACGCTGCTTCCCCCGAAAAAGCTCTTAAGACGCTCTCGGTCCGCCGGGGTGTGTAGCCGTATCCCGACAGTATATGAAAATCCCCGCGAAATCAGATGCCCGACACATCCCATCGGGATTAATGATATTCTCCGCGACCCTGAGCTTTTTCCGAACCTTAGATCGCGGCTTCAGCGCCCGATAATCGCTTGCCTAAGGGCATGCGCCGCACTTACAATATAGAAGCCGGAGCGGTCAGCCGAAAACCGCTTTCCGAGAGATTTCGGCTCACTGACAAGGAAAAGCGTTGACAGAGGCTGAAACGCGCCGGTATCAAGCGCTTTATTCGGGAGTTAGATGCTCGCAGAATTAGGGTACATTTACCTGATTGTCGCCTTTACGGCAGCCGTATTAACCGCGGCAATATCGCTGGCAGCAATCCGAACAACTTCACCGGGACTGATAAAGCTCGCCAGGAACAGTATTTTCCTTACCGCCGCGGTTACCACACTGGCGATCGGGGTAATTCTCAGTGCCTTCATAAATAAGGATTTCGACTTTCAAATCGTAGTCCGGAACGCTTCCACAGACCTTCCGGGTATTTATTCATTCACGGCACTTTATGCCGATAAAGCCGGCTCACTTTTGTTCTGGGGATGGCTTCTCTCTCTGGCGGGTGCCCTGCTCATCCTCCAGAAACACAGAAAATCCCCAGAGGTGACCCCGTTTTGCGTCCTGGTGCTGGCCGTCATACAGTCGTTCTTCCTCGCCATGGTGACATTCGTCGCCAACGTGTTCGAAAAAAGCGCCGGCTCTCCCGTTGAAGGACTGGGCATGAATCCGCAATTGCAGAATCTTGGGATGCTTATTCATCCCCCGCTGCTTTACCTCGGTTTCAGTGGCTTCATGGTCGTGTTCGCTTTCGTTGCCGGCGCGGTCGTTTCGCGCGGCCGGGAGAGGGAGTGGGCGGCAGATATCCGGAGATGGGCTCTCTTTGCCTGGTGCGCCCTGGGACTGGGGAACCTGGTCGGAGCCTGGTGGGCCTATACTGAGCTGGGATGGGGTGGATACTGGACCTGGGACGCGGTGGAGAACGCAGGACTCATGCCATGGTTACTCGGTACAGCTTTCATTCACTCGATCGCAATGGTTCGCAAGCGTAATTACCTCCAGAAATGGAGCCTCGCCCTGATAACGTTTACTTTCGTATTCGTGCTGCTCAGTCCATTCATCACCCACGGTGGAATAGAATCGATCGTTCACGGATTCAGCGGATCGCCCTTTCCCCCCTATATTCTCGGCCTTATAATCTTTACACTGGCGGGAGCAGTCTGTCTCCGATTCCGGCGACAAGCCGGGATAAAGAGGCGGGATAGGCCGGCATCACTCGTTTCAGCGGAAGGGGCATTCCTCCTGACAAATATCCTCCTTACGGTCCTGGTTATTCTTATCATCACCGGAACCATATACCCGCGTATTTCGGGTATATGGGGTGAAAAGACCGTCCTCGAGCGTGATTTCTTCGATTTCTCCTGTGGGCCCATTCTACTGATCCTGGTATTCTTTATGGGAATCTGCTACCAGCTTGGCTGGAAGAAATCTTCATGGAGTTCGCTGGTAAAAAGGTCGGCATTTCCGGCGGCGGCATCCCTCACCGCGGCAATCGCGATCATTTCATGCGGTATTGGCAACTGGTATGCCCTGGCCGCACTGGTATGCGGGTTCCCGGTTTTCTCTTTTTCTACCGAGTTGTTCGTCGAGACAAGACGCCGTTACAGCTCCCGCAGACAGAGCCGCCTGACGGCGTTTCCCGCCCTTGTATGGAGCAACAGGCCACGGTACGGGGGTGCCATCGTACACACCGGCATCATCCTGATTACCCTGGGAGTGATCGGTTCCTCAATGTATGACGTGGAAAGAACTGAAACGCTCAGCCAGGGGGAATCATTGAAGATCAGTGGATATGAACTGGTCTACGACACCCTCTCAATTGAAGAAAGCGGTTTTAAAATAAACTCGGTCGCCTCCGTATCAGTATTCAAGGACGGCAGTCAGGTCGACACCCTTTATCCAAAGAAGATTTTCTGGTTTAACCGCGGCCAGAGCTTCGCGGAAGTGGCAATCCGCACTACACCGCTCGAAGACCTGTTTGTGGCCCTGCTCAACTACGAGAGCCGGACGGATTCAATCACCATCAAGGCCGCGGTCAAACCCCTGATCATTTGGATGTGGATCGGGGGAGGGTTTATACTGTTAGGAGGAATCATGGCATTCTGGCCTGAACGGAAGAGACTGTATTGACCCTCTTTCCCGGGAGCGATAATCATCATTATGAGGAAATAACAGGTTGTACGCTTTACAGGTTGAAAAGCTGAGCAAATACTTTGGCCCCTATACCGCGCTCAAGGCAATTGACCTCGAGTTGAGGGAAGGCGAATTCGTTTCCGTCCTGGGGCCCAATGGGGCGGGAAAAACCACCCTGATAAAAGTGGTGGCCACTATATCCAGGCCGTCGAAGGGAGAGATATACATTCAGGGCCATAACATAAACAGGAACGGCAGAGGGGCTCGCAGCAATATAGGAATGGTAGGCCACCAGTCATTCCTCTACGACCATCTGACCGCTTACGAAAATCTCAGATTCACCGGAAAGATGTACGGGATTCGCCATCTGGAAGACCGGATCAACGAAGTGATCGAGCAGGTCGGACTCCGGAAGCGGCTTCATGACAGGGTCGGCATACTTTCTCGCGGTATGCAGCAGAGGCTCTCCATAGCAAGGGCTGTTCTCCACGACCCCCCCATAATGCTGCTGGATGAGCCTGAAACAGGGCTGGATCAGCAGTCTGTAAGTATGCTCAACGAAATGCTCAAAGGTTTTGCTTCCGGAAAACGAACAATGCTGATGACCACACATAACCTGGACCAGGCGCTGGATTTGAGCGATCGAGTGATAATACTTCACAAAGGCAGAATAACCGGCGAGGAATACCGGCAGAGCCTGAATATTGAAGCCCTCAGGGATAAATATCACCTGTGTACGGGAGCATCATATTGAACAGGGTTATGGCTATCGTCTGGAAGGATGTGCTTACCGAGCTCCGAACAAAGGAGATCGCCACTTCCGTACCAGTCTTTGCTCTAATCGTCATCGTAATCTTTAACTTCGCCTTCGACCCGGGCGGGGAGACGTTCGAGCTGGCCGCCTCCGGGATACTGTGGGTCGCCTTCACCTTCGCGGGCGTCCTGAGCCTCAACCGTAATTTCGCGGTTGAAAAGGAGCGGGGGTGCCTCGAGGGACTCCTGCTGTTGCCGGTCGATCGAGACGTCCTGTACTGGGGGAAAATGCTCGCCGGTCTCATATTCCTGCTGGTCATCGAGGCAATAGTGACTCCGGTATTTCTCGTTCTCTACGATCTTCCTCTGTTCGTACCGGAACTGGTGCTCATCATAGTGCTGGCAACCATCGGATTCGTCTCCGTGGGAACACTGTTTTCCGCTCTGACTGTAAACGTAAGGGCGAGGGATATAATGCTGCCCATTCTGTTCTTCCCTCTGGTTGTGCCGGTGATCATCGCGGCCGTAAAAGCCACCGAAGTGGCCTTAATTGGCGGCCCTTTCAGTGATATGTCGACATGGCTGGGTATAATGGGCGCTTTCGATGCCATTTTTCTGGTTATCTCCGCCCTGGTCTTCGAATTCGTCGTTGAGGAATGAGTGACAGATGAAAAAAGCTATGAAAGAACACTATCTATGGCTGGCCAGCTTCTCTCTTATGATTGCCTCACTGGCCATGATATTCCTCTACGCGCCCACCGAAAGGGAGATGGGAGAGATACAGCGTATTTTCTACTTCCATGTACCACTGGCCTGGATTGCGTTTCTGGCCTTTTTTATTGTCTTCATAAGCAGCATAATGTACCTCTGGAAACGGGAGGAAAAGTGGGATACTCTGGCCCATTGTTCCGGCCAGATCGGATTGGTTTTCATAACCCTGGTACTCATCACAGGCCCTATCTGGGGAAAGCCGGCATGGAATACCTGGTGGACCTGGGAACCACGGCTGACGGCCAGCCTGGTTCTCTGGCTTACTTACGTGGCTTATCTAATGATCCGCGGCTTTGCCGGTGAGGAATCCAGGGGAGCAAGGTTCGCCGCCGTTATCGGTATCGCCGGATTCGTCAATGTCCCGATTGTATACCTTTCAATCAACATCGGGAGAACCAGCCATCCGGAGGAACTGGTCAGTGAACTGGTTGCCTCGATGCTCGCAACGCTCCTTGTCAGCATTGCCGCTTTCACTGCCCTTTATGTGCTCCTGCTCAGATGGAGCGCTTCCATAAAAAACATGAGGAAAAGGATAAACGCCATCAGGAGGACCTTACAGGAAGAGGAGGTGATATAAGTGGATAATCTGGATTATCTGTTTGCCGCATTCGCGGCGGTCTGGGCCGTACTTTTCTCCTATATATTGATACTATCGCTGAAACAGAAGCAACTGCGCCGCGAGGTCAAAGCCCTTGAAGAAATTATCGAGGAGAAGTACGGTGGCCGCGATTAATGCCTGGTTATACCTGGACCAAATGCGCCTCTCCAGCTACTGGCCGGAGGGCGCTGATTTAGAATATAACGAGTTCATCACCAGATATCAAGCCGGAGAAGCTTCACTTGAGAACTGTCATTTTCTG
The DNA here is from genome assembly GCA_046484125.1 of Dehalococcoidia bacterium. Taxonomy (GTDB): domain Bacteria; phylum Chloroflexota; class Dehalococcoidia; order SZUA-161; family SpSt-899; genus JBGLNL01. Next base: position 10,323 of record JAWOBX010000112.1, read on the forward strand.
ACTTCCAGGCAGGTTCGGGCTTTTGAGCTGGCTTTGGAGGCGGATAAATACCTGCCGAAGGTACCTTCGATTGACGTTCCCAGAGCTATAGACCCCGATATAATCGCCCTGAACGATCCGGATGAAAACGCCCTGGTCATCGTTACATCGAACAACACCTTCACCTTCGATGTCCTTATTTCCATCTGGTCACAGGGCGTCACACCGGCTTTCCTTGCCCCCGTTGACTGCCAGGGGAACACTGTGGATATGGCCATGGTCTTCGAGAAGTTCACCCCGGAGGCTCTCAAAGAAAGTCTGGGGAAAATAGATCTTGAGGGCAGGCTCTCACATCATACCGCGATTGTGCCCGGCCTGGCCGCCCCTCTGGCAAAGGAATTTGAACAGGTAACGGGCTGGAACATAGAGGTCGGACCGGTATGTGCCGCGGAGATTCCGCTCTTTCTCGGGGAGAGATGGATATTCCCGGAGACCTTATAACGGAATTACATGAAAAATTCCGTGATTCAACCCAAAACCGGCCTTACTCTAAGAAGGTGCAGGAGATTACCCCTGCCGGGGGTTTTGGGGGTGCCCCCCAGCACAAACTTCCCCCAAGATTGGGGGATCCAGGGGGATGGTTTGAGGTTCCTTAATTGATCGCTGCTTATGGGAATTCACTCAACTATTGACTTACCCTTTCAGTAAGTTATACTCTTTGGTAAATGAGCGCTGTACCCAACAGTCCGGTTGAAAACGATCCTCCTTGTAAAGAAGCTTCCTCACAAAATCCAGCCCGCTTTAAAAGCTTCTTGTACAGACACAGGCTCCTCCTATATATCAGTCTTCTCATAGCCGCCGTGGCCATAGTTTTGGCGGTCACCCTACTGGTAGATAAACCATCTAATTTCAGTGATTACCTTAGAACATCAGGATACGCGGGAGTATTCCTCATGGCGATCATCGGGAGCACATCCCCGATCTGGCCGCTTCCAGGCTCCTGGGCGGCCTTCGTCGCCGGCGGAATTGGTCTGAACCCTTTCCTTCTGGGATTGTCAGCCGGATTCGGCGAACCGATAGGTGAATCAACCGGTTATATGGCGGGATACGGCGGCCATGTAGCAGTAACCAGAATGAAAGGATACAGCACCGTAGAACAGGGAATGAAACGCCGGGGGAGCATTATCCTTTTCCTCGTCTCCGCGGTACCGAACTTCGTCATCAAGGCCACCGTGGTATGTGCCGGCGCTCTTCGTTATCCATTCTGGAAGTTCTTTGTCTTTGTCTGGATGGGCAAGACGGTCAAGTCGATGTTCTTCGCATATACGGGTTACTATCTCTTCGATACCCTCTTCGATGTTTTCGACCGGCTGTTCGGAGGTTAGGTCATGGGCATATTTGAAATCGCTCTGATTTGCGTTGTCGCTGTCCTGCTGCTGGCAATTATCACGCTCCTCGCTCGACCGATAAGGGTGGAGACACCTCAATTCGAGGAACTGGAGGAAAAGTTACGCTTCGCGCTGGCCTCGGAGACATCGATGCGCGAGGTTCAAAATGAGCTCAAGAACCTCCCAAACCAGCTCCTCTTCTCCATTACCCGCAGCCTCGGGAAAAGATCGGGCAAACTCAACGAGTTGATGGCCACATTCGAGCTAACCCAGTACGACAGGCTGTTCTATCTCGGTGACCCTGTCGATTTTATCGGCATCAAGTACGGTGAGACGGTGGATTTCATCGAGGTTAAAACCGGCCGTTTCCGCCTCACCGAGGATGAAAGAAAGCTCCGGGACCTGGTTGAGGAAGGAATGGTCAACTACGTTCCGCTACAGGTGGAGCGGATAGGAATCGCCGAAGAAGTGGACCTGGAACCGTAGGGCCCCGTTTTCACTCGGCACCTAAAGCTCTCGCCATTAGCGCGCGAGGCTTTTAAGCTAATTCAAGCGACCCTGAAAGGGTCGCGCTACAACTGCCCGGCTGCCGATATTGTGTATACCAGCCTAAAAAACCAAAGCCTGAATCCGTAGCGCCAGGCTTTTAGCCTCGCCCAAGCGCCCCTGAAAGGGTCGCGCTACGATTAAAGACTCTGAATAGCTCATTCTACGATATGAATAACAAACACAACTTCGTAAAGCGAACAAGATTGCACGAATTCGCTTATCTTGGGTACTATCAATATTTCGTTACGATTCGGTGCTATGTTGACAGCCAGCATTTTACTACCCGCGACAACGTTGAACAGGCATTGGAAACTTTAGTCAATACAGCTGACAAATATTGCTTCTCTATTTGGGCCTACTGTTTTATGCCTGACCATTTACACTTTCTGGTTCAAGGGTTACTTGAGAATTCCAACCTGCGGAAATTCGTATCCATGTTTAAACAAAAGACGGGATTCTGGTTCCTTCATCGCAAAGATGTCAGGCTTTGGCAGGAGAACTATTACGAGCATGTCCTTCGATCAGATGAGGATTTATTGCAGGTTACAAGATATATTTTAGAGAACCCGGTCAGAAAGGGTCTCGTCAAGGATTTTAGGGACTATCCTCATTCAGGGTCAATGGTATTTGACGTTTCAGAATTGGCGTAGCGGGAGATAACTCAGCCTCACCGCAAGCAGCCCTCACCCGTAGCGCGAGGCTTTTAGCCTCGCCTCAAGCGAACCTGAAAGGGTCGCGCTACAACTGCCCGGCTGCCGATATTATGTATACCAGCCTAAAAAACCAAAGCCTGAATCCGTAGCGCCAGGCTTTTAGCCTCGCCCAAGCGCCCCTGAAAGGGCCGCGCTACGAGTACAGTATTGAAAAAGGCAAACACAGAGGCTCTGCCCCTTTTTTTGATAAAATGGAGAATGGAGCCGAGTTTTAATGTAACTCTCAATAAACGATGTCGGAATTCAAACTGGTTTCGGATTTTCAACCCACAGGCGACCAGCCTCAGGCGATAGAAAAACTGCTGGACGGTCTGAACAGGGAATGCAGGTATCAGACCCTTCTTGGTGTGACCGGCAGCGGTAAGACCTTTACCATGGCCAACATCATCGCCCGAATTCAAAAACCAACACTGGTCCTCTCACACAATAAAACACTGGCCGCCCAGCTCTGCACCGAATTCAGCGAATTTTTCCCCGAAAACGCGGTCGAATATTTCGTCAGCTATTACGATTACTATCAGCCCGAGGCCTATATTCCCAGCACAGACACCTACATTGAAAAGGATACTGACGTCAATGAGGAGATCGACAAGCTGCGCAATTCGGCGACCAGGTCACTGCTATCCAGAAACGACGTTATAGTCACGGCCTCGGTTTCCTGTATTTACGGACTTGGAGCTCCGGAGGATTACTTCAGCTTCGTGGAGACTGTCACGCTGGGCCAGAGGCTCAACCGGGATAAACTGGCCCGCAAGCTCGCGGAGATGCAGTACGAAAGAAACGATATCGGGTTTACCAGGGGCCGGTTCCGCATTCGCGGAGACACCCTGGAGATACAGCCTGCCTACGAAGACCTGGCACTGAGAATCGAGTTCTGGGGTGAGGAGGTGGAGCGGATAAGCTCAATTGATCCGCTTACCGGAGAGGTCCTCTCACACCCGGAAGAGGTGGAGATATATCCCGCCAAGCACTTTGTAACATCCACCGGCAAGCTGATAGCCGGCATCGAGGACATCAAAGCCGAACTCGCTGAGAGGCTGGAAGAGCTCAGATCACAGAATAAACTCGTGGAGGCACAGCGGCTGGAGGCCAGGACCAATTATGATATCGAGATGCTGAGTGAAGCGGGCTATTGTAGCGGTGTGGAAAACTACTCACGCCACCTCGCCAGACGCGCGCCGGGGAGCCCGCCCTGGACCCTGATAGACTACTTCCCGGATGACTACCTGCTGATCATCGACGAGTCCCACATGTCCATTCCCCAGATCCGCGGCATGTACCACGGTGACAGGTCCCGCAAAGAAGTCCTGGTGGAACATGGGTTCCGGCTTCCCTCCGCTCTGGATAACCGGCCCCTGAATTTCGATGAGTTCAGCGGCCGCATCAACCAGGTAATATATACTTCGGCAACTCCCGGCCCGTATGAAAAGTCGAAGAGCCAGCAGGTAGTGGAACAGGTGATCCGGCCCACCGGGCTGCTCGATCCCACGATTGAGGTCAAACCCACGCGAGGACAGATAGACGACCTTCTGGAGCAGATTAAACATCGGGTGGACCGGGGCGAGCGGGTGCTGGTGACCACCCTTACCAAGCGCATGGCGGAGGAGTTGGCCGATTACCTCCGGGAGATGAACGTTAAAACTCACTATCTCCACTCTGAGGTCCACACCCTTGAAAGGGTGGAAATACTTCGCGATCTGCGACTGGGCGTCTACGATGTCGTTGTGGGAATAAATCTCTTGAGAGAAGGGCTCGACCTCCCGGAGGTGAGCCTTATAGCCATTCTCGATGCCGACAAAGAGGGATACCTTCGTTCTGAGACCGCGCTTATCCAGACGATGGGGAGGGCAGCTCGCCACATCGACGGCCACATCATCATGTATGCCGACAAAGTCACCGGGTCAATGGAGCGAGCCATCGACGAAACCAGCCGCCGCCGGGCTATCCAGCAGGCTTACAACTCCGAACACGGCATCACACCCGAGGGAATCAGGAAATCCATCAAGAATATTACCGATCAGTTGCGCGCGGTAACCGAGGAAAAGGAGCCTGCTTACAAGCCTGAGGAGGGTATATCCAAAGAGGAAATCACTCGTCTCATCAAGAACCTCGAATCCCAGATGAAGGCGGCCGCCAAAAACCTTGAGTTCGAGAGAGCAGCGCTCTTCAGGGATCAGATCGTCGAATTAAGGAAGACACTTGTTTAGCGCGGGCAGAACCTGGTGTTCACCTCGAAAACCCTTTTCACTCCGAAAATCAGCTTAATCTTCATCCATCGACAGAGATAAGTCCCTTGCGGATGGCGTATTTGATGAGATCGGTCCGGCTGTGAATATCCAGTTTATGCATTATCTTCTCCCGGTGCCCCAGCACTGTCTTCACGGTAATGAACAACTCCCCGGCGATCTCGCGGTTCGAGTACCCCTCTGCCACCAGCCTGAGCACCTCCCTCTCTCTCTCGGTGAGGCTGTCGAACGGATCGTTAGCGGGCCGCTGGGCGTAATCCATGACCACCCACTTGGCCATGGCCGGGTGAATAAAGGAATCCCCCTGATGAACCGTCCTGATTGCGGAAACCAGCTCGGCGGGTCCGGCTTTCTTAGGCACGATCCCTGCCGCGCCCGCCTTGATCGCGGAAAGGGCGTATTCCTTGTTGTCGTACTGTGTCAGGATTATCACCCTGATCTCGGGATTCGTCTTCGCAATCCGGCGAGTGGCTTCCAGTCCATCCATCAGCGGCATGGCGACATCCATCAGAATAATCTCAGGATCGCACTCGGAAATAGATTCAAGCACCTCTTTTCCATTGGCAACCTCCCCACACACCTCGATATCGGGTTGCGACTCCAGGAGGGCTTTGATACCTCCCCTTACGATCGAATGGTCATCGGCTATCATGACGCGTATCCTGCTCATCACTGTGAAGTTCTCTTATTTGCGTTCCAGTCAACCCACCGGATCCATCTATCACCGAAGCCTGGCAAGCGAGTTAAAATTCAACACATTATGCCAGAGGCTTATCAAGCGGGAACTTCGACATACACCTTCGTTCCACTGCCCGGCTGGGCTTCAATCAACAGATATCCATCAAGCAGCTCGGCCCTCTCCTTCATTCCCAGCAACCCCAGTCCCCTCCCTTTTTCCATTGACCCCGTTATCTCTTCCAGGCTGAATCCCATCCCGTCATCCTCGATTTGCACCGCCGCCGACTGCGGCTTAAACTCGACGGTAATGCTGACGCTTTGGGCGCTAGCGTGCCTGGCGATATTGGTAATCGCCTCCTGTGTTATCCTGAACAGCGCGATCTCCGCTTCCGCCGATAGTTGGCGCTCCGCGCCAACCGTCTCGAACAGGACTTTCACCCCGGCATCTTCGAGATAGTGATCCGCCAGCCATTGCACCGCCGCCACCAGTCCCAGATCATCCAGCAAACTGGGCCGTAACTGGTAGACCACCAGGTGTATCTCCTCCAGTGTTCTCAGCGCCAGGTCCCGGATATCTTCCAGCCGGGCCGTTATCTCTTCCGTGGCCGGAAGCCGGTTCAACACAGCCTCGGTATTGAACGCCAGGGCCGTCAGAGACTGGCTGACCTCATCATGCAGTTCCCTCGCGATTCGCTCGCGCTCCTCCTCCTGGACCGACATAATCTTACGGAGCAGCTCTCCCCTCGCCCTCTCTTTCCTCCTCAACGCCTCATATAGTTGAGCATTCTCAAGCGCCACCGCTATCTGGTCGCTGACGCTCGTCACCAGCGAAATAGCCTCGGGAGAAAAACCCGCCTTATCGCTTGTACCGACATTCATTACTCCCAGCAACCTGTCCCTGGCAACCAGCGGTATGCTGAGAAACGCTCCTGAATTCTCTATCCCCCGGAGCGGCCTGGTTATCCTGGGATCTTCGGATACATCCGGGGAATATATCAGTTCTCCAAGTTCCGCGGCTTTACCGGCTATCCCGTCGCCCAGGCTCAGCTTACCGATCTCACGCACGCGCTCCTCTGACAGCCCCCGATATACCCGGTAATACAGCGTCCCGCTACGTTCATGATAGAGGAGGATACCGCCCACCTCCGCCCGAACCATCCCCATAACCTTATCCAGCGCGGTATTCAACGTAAGGTCAATATCCAGGGACCTGCTGACCGTGCTGGCAACATCACTGAGAGCAGCGAAACGCTGGGCTTCCCCAAGTGATCGCTCCCCGGCAATGCTCCCGGATGCCTGGTCCCGGCTGATGACAGGGTTATCGCTGTCGCTTTCTTTCGGTCTTCCCGGCATGGTCGCTCACCGCAATGTTCGGATAGATGTATTGTATCAGCGAAGATGTCGAAGGGCAAAATACTGCCGGGATACTTACCTGAGGAACTCTGAATAAGAAGTGACTTCGGGAGGCTGGGGGTGCCCCCCGGCTTCAAAAGTCACCCTTGATTGGGGGATTCAGGGGTTCCTTAAAAATTCTACAATGCGTTTTTTCGTCAGTATTCATAAAAACGGGGTGCTTTCACCCCGGAAAAAGGGGTGGTTATTCCCCCTCACCCCCCACATCCTCCCGTGGCAGTGCGGCTCAAAATGCCCTAACATATTTAAGGAGACTCTATCAGTAAGTGGCGACTTCGGGGTCTGGGGGCGTCCCCCGGCTTTAAAAGTCCCCCATGACTGGGGGATTCAGGGGGGTTGAGCAGAGGTTCAATAACAGGAGTAGAGCTAATCACGGAAATTGAACCAGCCTTCGGCGACTCCATTTACAGTGCAGAGGTAAACAGTGTTGATACTATACCGGCACGTATCCGGTTCGGTTCTCTATTTTTTAGGGTGCAATCAATACTGGTATACAGAAGAGATTTTGATATATAATCGAAATGATGTCTGTTGTTCAGACCCTGACCACATCATACATCACCGTTGATGACCTGAACACGAGATCAACAAGGGAGGTTACCAGAACGATATGGGAAGTACGAGCGATCAGTTCTACAAAGAGGCGGCAAAAATTGTTGGCGACCAGTATGTCTCAGCCGAACGAGAGGATATCATTCCTTATTGCCGCGACGAGGTATCTCAGGCGCTTAAGGCCTACGATTCGGACTACGTAGTTGTGCCGGGAACAGCCGAAGAAGTACAACAAATAGTCAAGCTGGCCAACCAGACTAAAACTCCGCTTTACCCCTACTCTTATGGCACAAACCTGAGCGGGGCCACTTCTCCCCGAAAGGGCGGGGCGGTGGTTGTGCTGAGGAGACTGAACCGAATCCACAAGATCGATGAGGAGACGCAGACAGCCACTATCGAACCGGGCGTCACCTGGTCGAAACTTATACATGAGAGTAAGAAGGTCGGACTTGAGCCTCTGCCACTCGGCGGAGGGCCTCATACAGGTGGTCCCATCGGTAACTTCAACCTGGGTGGCGGCTCAACGGGCGCCATAGATATGAACGACGTCGTTTCGCTGGAAGCGGTACTGGGCAACGGCGAGATATTCCGTACAGGCTCCGCGGCGTTTCAGGGTATGGAGCAGACCAATCCCTATTTCCGCATCGCCTGGGGACCGAACATGAATGAGATCTTCCGGGGATCGATGGGTATCTTCGGGATCGTCACCAGGATGATCCGTCGACTGGTTCCCGTGCGGTCAATTGAGGAACCCATCCAGATCGCCTTCCCGGATGTGGAGTCCGTGGTCGGCGGCATGCGGGATGTAGTCAAGCTGGGCATCTGTAAGCAATGCGTCGCCACTAACCGGTATCAGACGGCGGCGATAGCCGCCACTTCCGATGTGTTCCACAGCCAGGAGGAATTCGCCAAACTGGAGGATTCGCTGCCCGAATTCCTGATGATGGCGAAGATAAGTTGCCATAACGAAAAGCAGGCACAGGTTTATCGAGAACTGATCGAAGAAGCTGTCACCAAAAACAACGGTAAGTTCATAACCTTCGAGGGTTATGTACAGGAGAACCTCAATCAGTTGTGGGGCGGCAGTTCCGTCGTTGCCATTCATTACCTGCGCCATGAACCGCATCTGATGGCCTTTGTCTACGTTCCACCACACATGGTACCGGGCGCGCAGAAACTGGCCCATGATCTACTTAAAAAACTCGACTATAAGATGACCTCTTCCTCTGGCCGGGAGATCCCACCGCGAATCTGGCTGGCGCCGTGGGAACGGACGGAGTGCTTCATGATGGAGTACGATATCGAGTTCGACCCCGAGGACCAGGATTCCATCAGTAAATTCCGCCAGTTTATGCCCCTGTACTTCCAGGAGACCATGAAATACGGGTCGGCTCAAGCCTCGGCCGGATTCTTCCGCCAGATGGAGCCGGGCTTACTACCGAGCTATTCCAAGCTGCTCAGGGATATTAAAAATGCGGTCGACCCCAACCACATAATGGCCCCATCACAAGTGTTCAAGGATATCTAGGAGGAATTGCGATGGCATTAGAAGACCTGAAATCTCAGATTTACCACTGCTCCAAATGCGGCGCCTGCCGCGTTGCCTATAGACAGAGCCTTCCCACCTGTCCCGCGGGGGAGAAGTTTGGCTTCGAATCATATTTCTCCATCGGGCGGACAGCCATAGCCCGGGCTATTCTGGAAGGGGATCTGGACTGGAATGAAAAGGTTCGCGATCGTGTTTACAATTGCACCCTCTGTGGCGCTTGCGACGCTCACTGCTATGCGGCCATGGGCCTCCATCCGGTTCAGACCTATCTCGAAATGCGCCGTGAACTGGTCAGGAGAGGACTGGGACCGCTCCCTCAATCGGCCCCTATGATGGACAGTATCAAGAACAACGAGAATCCCTTTATGGCCAGCCAGAAGGATCGCGGTAAATGGTACAAGAAAGCCAGAGAACGCAAGGTCAAACAGGGAACTGAGGTTCTTTTCTATGTGGGCTGCGCGCTGGAATTCGATCCGACAGCGCAGCCGCTGGCCAAAGCCACAGCCAGCCTTCTGGACAAGGCTGGTGTCGACTGGGGGCTCCTCAACGAGGAAGAGGTTTGCTGCGGATTCCCGGCACTGGAGCTGGGATGCGAGGATATATTCGCCGATCAGGCCAGAAAGAACATCGAGCAACTTAACGCACTGAATGTGAAGACCATAGTTACCGCCTGCGCCGGATGCCAGATGGTTATGAAGCGCGAGTGGAGCCGCTATGGAGAACTCAAGGCGGAGGTACTGCACATAACCGAGTACGCATTGAGGCTTGTGAAAGAAGGGAAGCTGCAGATCAAGAAGGAGTATAAAAAGAAGGTCGCCTATCACGATCCCTGCACACTAGGCCGGTACACCGATGTCTACGATGAGCCCAGGGAGATTCTCAAGATGATCCCGGGACTGGAGCTGGTCGAGATGGAGAGGGAGCGGGAAGAATCGTGGTGCTGCGGGGCGGGGGGAGGACAGGTCATATGCAACCCCGAGTGGTCGGCGGAAACGGCCACACTACGCCTGGAAGAGGCCATCGATGCTGGCGCGGAGGCACTGGTGGTGGGAAGCTGTCCCACGTGCATGCTCAACTTCGAAATGGCTATCCACGGTTACGCCAATCTGGCAAAGCTCTATGGAAAGGTGATGGAGAAAGCCCCGGTGGCCCTGAAGTTCCTTGGAGCCGCGCAAAAACTATCCTCACCGTTTATGAAGCGGCGAAAAACAGTCGACATTGAAGTCGTCGATCTGGCCGGGCTTCTGGATAGCGTCACCTGATATTCCAATACGAATCATGCCCGGAAAAGCGCCCCGCAAAGTTCTCGTCCGGGGTGTTTCGAAAATAATTTGATACTGATTCAAGGGAGGTAACATGGAAATTATCAAAACCGATTGCGCTTTATGCGTCAACTGTTGCGGGATCAACTGCTATGTCGAGAACGGGAAACTGGTGAAAGTTGAGGGAATGGAAGAACACCCCGCCAGTAAGGGTCTGCTTTGTGAAAAAGGGAAACGGCTCATCGAGTATGAGTACTCGCCCGATCGAATTCTTCACCCGATGAAAAAGATGCCGGATGGCACATGGCAGCGAATTAGCTGGGACGAAGCTTATGATACTATCGCTTCCAAGCTCCTGGAGATCAAAGGGGAGTTCGGGCCTGAGGCACTGGCACTCTACTGTGGTTCGGTTGCGGTAGAGCATTTCGAAGCGTCGGCCTTTCTGCAGCGCTTCAAGGCAGCCTACGGCACACCTAACTTCATCTCGGTTGAGGGAGGATGCTTCCGCGCCCGCATTCTGTCGCGCCAGATGACCTTCGGCAGATACACCATCCCCGATGAGCTGGAAAACACCAAGCTGGCCGTGATCTGGGGGCACAATCCCGAGGAATCGATGAAACCGCTGGGTGCCAAGATGCGGAAACTGGCCGAGGAGGGCAAGCTTGAACTGATCGTCATCGATCCCAAACGCATCCCCCTGGCCGACCTGGGCATGTACCTGCAGCCACGGCCTGGCACCGACCTCGCCCTTATGCTGGGTATGGCCAACGTGATAATCCGGGAAAACCTCTATGATAAGGAATTCTGTGAAGAATGGACCCACGGCTTCGATAAGTTCAAAGAACACGTAAAACAGTATCCGCCGGAAAAGGTAGCGGAGATATGCGATGTTCCGGAGATCGATATCAAGCGGGCTGCTCGCAGAATGGCTGCCACAAAGGGCATGGCCATCTATCAGGGCACCGCTTCGCTGGACCGGCAGGTTACCAACGTACAGAATCACCGAATGCTGGCCATCCTGACCACTATCACCGGTAACCTCGATGTTGCCGGAGGCTGGATCCCCTTCCTGCCTTTCTTCACCACCGATCTCAGGCTGCCGGTAAGTGACGCTAAGAAACCAATGGGAGCCGAGGAATTCCCCCTGTTCTACGAGCTCTGGGGCAGGCAGGTTCCCTACGGTCAGTCAATGGTCATGGCCAAGCAGATCCTGTCTGAGAAACCCTATCCAATCAAGGCACTTATCAGTTCCGCTGGAAATCCAGCCGTCACCCTGCCAGACCCGAAGAAGTTCAGGGAGGCCCTCAAAAAACTGGACCTCTTTGTAGTGATTGATCTTTTCATGAACGAGACCGCGGAACTGGCTGATATGGTATTGCCGGCAGCCACCTTCCTGGAGACGACTGCCATGGGCAGTTACACGGTTCAGGGCAACTATGGTATGCCGTACATACAGTTACGCCGCAAGGTTGTGGAACCTCTGGGCGAGGCAAAGACCGACTGGGTCATCTGGTCGGAACTGGGCCGTAAGATGGGCATGGGTGAGCACTTCCCATGGACAACCGATGAAGAGATGCTGGATATGCTGTTCCAGCCCTCCGGCTTTACCTATGATTTCTTTGATGCTCAACCCTACGGTTTTATGTATCGCAATAAAGTGATCACCACAACCCCGCAGAAATTCAGGACCCCATCAGGGAAGGTCGAAATCTACTCAGATACGCTGGCGGAACTGGGGTTCGACCCATTGCCAACTTATGTCGAGCCAACGGAGAGCCCGGTTTCGACGCCTGAGCTTGCCAGAGAATACCCTCTGGTACTGGTAACCGGCGCGCGCAAGGAGGAATATATCCATACCCAGCTTAGGCAAATGCCTGAACTGCGCGCCATGGTTCCGGAGGCCTGGGTTGATATTAATCCGACAACCGCCGAGCAATACGATATCCGCAACCATCAGATGGTACGGCTCTCGACCCCGGTGGGCAGTATCAAGGTCAAGGCCCAGTACAACGACGGCATGAAGCTGGGCACTGTCAGCATCCCGCACGGCTGGTCGGAGGCAAACGCCTGCGAGCTTGTGAACTCGGAACACCTCGACCCGATCATGGGTTATCCGGAAGATAAGGCGATTCTCTGCAAGATCGAGCGACTGTAGACAATCGAGATTACTGGAAGTAAAATTGAAAAGGGCTCGGTCTCCGGGCCCTTTTCTTTGCTGCTGGCAGGGAATCCCCCTTTGTCCCCCTTTAACAAAGGGGGATTTAGAGGGATTCTAATGAAGGAGGAAGTATGCCATATGAAAAGCTGTTCTCGCCCATCAACATCAACGGGATGGAACTCAAAAACCGGATCGTTATGGCCCCGGCCCATGAGGGCCTGGCCGCGCTCGATGGCTTCGTGACACAGGCTTATAGCGATTATTATTTCCGGCGGGCTCAGGGTGAAACCGCCATGATAGTTCTGGGCGGCGTGGCCATCAACCCGCGCCCCTTCCCCGCCCTTCGATTGAGCGACGATAAGTTCATTCCGGGGCTGAAGGAAATGGTAGATCGCATTCACTCTGAAACAGAGACGAAGATCGTCCCCCAGATTTATGACTGGCTCAAGATCGCCAGGGGCTGGAAACAGAAAGTTGAAGAGGTTACGGATGAGCAAATAAGGCAGAGCCCGGAATTGTTCGCCGCCGGCGCTCTCCGTGCTCGAGAAGCAGGTTTTGATGCTGTAGAACTACACGGTGCGCATGGGTATATCCTCTCCGCCTTCATGTCAAATCACAACAAGCGCAAGGATGAATACGGCGGCAATCCTGAGAAAAGAATGCGCCTCACCAGAGAGGTATACCAACGCGTACGCTCGGAACTCGGCGATGATTTCCCGATAGGCATCCGCATCAATGGAGACGATTTCATAATCGGCGGGAGCACTCTCCTGCATACGCCAAAGATCGCCGTAAAACTGGCAGAGATGGGATTCGATTACATCAGCATCTCGGTTGGAGGGAAATACGAGGATTCCTCCGGGACGGACCCCTTCGGTCTCCCCGTTCCCTATCCGCCATGGGGAGGCTACAGCGGCTTCCGCTGCATGCCGCAGCAGGATATGCCTGATGGCGTAAACCTGTATATTACCGAGACGATTCACAACGCGGTACGGGCTGCGGGTTACCATACCCCGATCATGACTGCGGGTAAAATACCCACCCCCGACCTGGCAGAAAAGATTCTTCAAGAGGATAAGGCCGATTTGATAGGCGTGTGTCGTCAGATCATACGTGACCCCGACTGGCCCAAAAAGGCAAGGGAGGGGAGAGGCAAGGAGATCAAAAAGTGCATATACTGCAACACCTGTCTGGAGACCGCCTTCACCGGCGAAGGCGGTTACTGCAAGCTGGATAAGCTGGAGAAGGAGAAGGAAGCTAAGAAGGCCGGGGAGAGCTGAAAAAAACCTTTACCTCAGGCAGATATTTCATGAAGCGCCCCGCGGCCAGGCCGCGGGGCGCTTTCCTTGAGAACTATTCAGTAACCCGAATCCCGTATAGCTATCAAGCCCCCGAATCCTCCTATGTACGCCGTGCCACCTTCAGGACTCAAAGTGATCGGGGCCCCGAAATCCTGGTAGTCGAATCCGGTGCCGACGGGAATCCTGAATACGGTCTCTCCGGATTCGAAATCAACGCCCGTGAGATAGTATCCGTAGTCCTCGTCCGCCAGCGCCTGATAGGTATACAGATAAACGATCCCATTAGCCAGAGAAAGTTTGGGTACGGTAGTGCACGAGTTTTCGGGACTGGTCCATATTTCCTCACACGTAAAACCGCCATCCCCATCCGGTACGAGGTCAACCCGTGCAACGCCACCGACGCTCTCCTGGCAGCACCCACCGGGTTCAAACATAAGTGAGTTATTCCTGCCATAGTTATTCTCAACGATCACGGAGTACTCTGTTCCGCCGGCGCCTTCCCGCGCGAAACCGGGCAGCGCGTTCTCTGTTGTGCTTATTCCCTCTTCAAAAACCGGCGTATGGCATATTACGGTACCATCGGAGCGCCGGAGGAACAGAATGTTCATCCTTGGATCAGCGTTATCCCCGATGGCCACCATATCGCCAAAGAGTTGTGGCGTGGTCCCGGAGCCCTGATTCATCATGCTCGGTTTGACACGACTGCCCCGGTCATACTCGGTACGCCAGTCCTGCACCGGTTCCCCGTTTTCACCGGCATGGAAGCGATACATCGCGTGGTCGGTCACGATGTAAACACCATCCTCGCCCACCGTAAAGGAATTCTGGATTTCCTCCCCGGTCAGCTCGATGGTACTTACTGTGCCACTGCCCTCTTCTATCGTACCCACTTTGCCATAACGTGTGGTGAACCATAACAATCCGTCCCAATCGGGAATGGCCATCTGAACGTGATCGCGTGCGGGCAGCTTCAGCGGCACCACATAATCGGCCAGCTCGTACATCTCCACCAGTTGAAAATCGCCTTCATCCTCTGAATAGGCGATTATCCGGACATTATTATCCGCGTCCGCGACAATCACCCGGTCCTGATTATCGAGGACAAAATACGCCCCTCCTGATGTGTCTTTATAAGGATACAGGGGATCGTCAGCATGCCGCGGCGGTAGCTGGTAAGAGGCCAGCTCCTCCAGCGTATTCGGATCAATCAACAGGAGGTAGAAAGCATCCGGCCGGGCATTGACAGTAAGGATTCTACCCTCGCTGTCAAAGGTTATGGTAACACACAGGTTGGTGCTTGATGCATAGCGCTGCATGTCGACCTGAGTATCCACTCCGACCGGTCCACTGACCTCATATGTATCCGACATATAGGCATCGTTGTGCATGTTACTCTTCCCGTTGGGCGCCAGGTAGGGATGCTCCGGAAACGGTAAGTGAGATAGCGGATTCTGGTAGTCCTCCGGGTAGTCGGGATTTTTGTAGAATTCCAGTTCAGCGGGTTCCGGTGAAGGTTCCGGGGTTGCCGGTTCTGTCGTGGGCGTTGCCGTCGGTTGTTCAGTAGCTGCATCAGTAGGTTCGGTGGTATCGCCATCATCACCACAGGCAACCATCAGCGAGGACACAACCATCAGTATCACTGCCATAAAGGCAAATAGCTTGAGGTTCAATCTCATCTCTCTCCTTTCTTTTTTACAACCTAAATCCCCCAATCATGGGGAACTTTTGTAGCTGGGAGGACACCCCCAGCCCCCCCGAAGTCACCATCTGCTCAAAGAAGTCCCCCTGGATAAAACTGCCAGACAATCCCGGCATATCGGTTAGAAATTCCACTCAATACTATCGAATGCCCTGATATTACCATAAAACGGTTATCAGTGTCTATTGTCAGGCACGTCCTGGTGTACTGTCCCTAACGCTTTTATACAAACGTTCCGCAATGCTATTTTCACCTCATTGCTTCACTTGAAAAGCTGATTACTCCGGTGCCGCACTCGTAGCCGTGAGTGCGGCACCGGAGTAATCAGCACCGGGTGGGTAGCGGGGATAAGGGCATCGCTGGAACCGGAAAGCTTGTCAATCACCTCAGCGCCGGATGGGTAGCGGGGATAAGGCTGAATATTAGCGTACAGTTAATATCAGCGAAAGTCCGGTTATTTTCAGGACAGTACACTGGAAGCCGTGAAGTAATCACTCGCCCGGAAAGGTAAATGTCTTTGTGTTCCAATGGCTGTTTCCAGGGTTCCATCTTGTTTTTGAGAAAACAGTCCCCATGCTTTATAATGAGTGAGGGTTTACGACAGGAGCATGGCTTGTGAACAATTTTGGCAAGCAATATATTCTTGACCTGAAGGACTGCGATCCAGATGTGCTTGACGACCTTGAATTCCTTAAAAAGACTCTTATCTCAACGATGAAACAGACACAGGAGGAGCCTCTGGGTGATTCGTTTTACAAATTCACCCCACAAGGGGTGAGCGGATTGGTCCTGGCTAACGGGGCTCACGTGTGCATCCATACGTGGCCGGAGTATAATTACGCGGCCATGGATATATTCACTCACAGTAACAGCTTTGATCTGGAAACCGCATCCAGGATGATAATCGAGAAACTCGGATGCGGAAACCCAACCATAAAGGAAATCAAAAGAGGAGCCTGATCTATGGAGAATATTCCCTCCAACTGGTTTATGGAATTCGTCACACCCGATATCATCCAGCAATTCGCGATTAAGGATCTTATATACACGGGCCGGTCTGAGTATCAGAAAGTTGAGATGATCGATACTACAGCTTATGGCAAATGCCTGGTCCTGGATAACAAGATACAGTCCTGTGAGAATGATGAATTCATATACCATGAAGCCCTGGTGCAACCGGCGATGACAGTGCATCCCAATCCTGAAACGGTTTTCATCGCCGGAGGCGGCGAGGGAGCTACACTGAGGGAAGTGCTCAGACATAATACGGTCAAGAGGGTGGTTATGGTGGATATAGATAAGGAGGTCATCGACCTGTGTAAAAAATATCTTCCTGACCATAACCAGGGCGCCTTCGACGATCCCCGCGTTGAGCTTCTACATACGGACGCCAGGAAATATCTCGAGGAAACAAAGACGAAGTTCGACGTTATAATAATAGACCTTCCCGAACCTGTAGAAGGCGGTCCGGCCTTTTTACTTTACACTCGGAATTTCTACGAAATGCTCAAAACCAGGATGGCCGAAGGAGCGACATTCGCTCTGCAATCGGGAGCGACCATACTGGGGATTACCGAAATTTACCTGGCGATCAATAACACTCTGAGAACCGCCTTCGACGTATCGATCCCATATGAAGCGACTGTGCCATCTTTTGGAGGTCCATGGGGTTTTACCATAAACTCCATGAAACTGGACCCCCGGCAGATTGATCCCGCGGAAATCGACAGGCGGCTCGATATCCGCCTGAGCGGCAAGCTTCGATTCTATGACGGGCACACGCATCAGGGGCTCTTCTATATTCCCAAATACCTTCGCGATATGCTCGATAAAGAAACCCACATAATCACTGAGGACAACCCTGTCTTCATCCCCGGGTTCTAGCCTGAGCCAGTCCGTTAAGTAACATTACCAGCAATGGATATTATTGATAGCCTCAATCCGATTCAGCGACAGGCAGTCGAAGCCGTCGAAGGACCGGTACTGGTCGTTGCCGGACCCGGCAGCGGCAAGACCCGGGTAATAACTCATCGTATCGCCTATTTGATAAAAGTGGTTGGAATAAGTCCTTATCGAATTCTGGCGGTAACCTTCACCAACAAAGCTGCCCGCGAGATGAAAGAGCGGGTACACGCGATGCTCGATCGGGTGGGGGAGGGGGTCACACTTGGTACGTTCCATTCAGTCTGTGCCAGAATACTCAGGCAGGAGGCGGAGCACCTTGGGATCGACAGAAGGTTTGTAATCTACGACGATAACGATCAGATGAGTCTGGTAAACCGCACTTTGAAAGATCTTGGCCTGGACCCGAAACAATACCCGCCACGCTCTATTCTTTCGGTAATATCATCAGCCAAATCAGAACTGATCGGCCCGGAGGAATTCATCAGCGCCAGTTATTATGAGGAAATAGTGAAACGGGTTTACGAGAAATACCAGAGGCTCCTCTCGGACAGCAACGCACTGGATTTCGATGACCTGCTGATGAAAACGGCCTTGCTCTTTCGAGACCAGCCTCAGGTGCTTGATAAGTATCAGTCGCGTTACCTCCACATTATGATTGATGAGTTCCAGGATACAAACTTCGCCCAGTACAAGCTCGCGAGCCAGCTTGCCGGCAATCATCGTAATATCTGTGTCGTCGGAGATCCGGATCAATCGATATATTCCTGGAGGTCAGCTGACCTGCGCAATATCCTCAATTTTGAGCGCGATTACCCTGACAGCAGGGTTATTCTTCTGGAGCAGAACTACCGATCCACGCGAACTGTACTCGAAGCCGCGTCGCACGTAATCTCGGCCAATAAGCAGCGCAAGGATAAGGTGCTCTGGACCGAAAACGAGCCGGGTGAACTCGTCAGCATCATAGAAACATACAACGAGCAAGAGGAGGCCCAGTTCGCGGTCAGCCTGATCGAGCAACTCATGGCCGACGAAGGGTATGGTCCGGGTGATTTTGCGATCATGTACCGTACCAATGCACAATCACGCGCGATTGAAGAAGCATTCGTCCGGTATGGTTTCCAGTATAAGCTTGTAGGCGCTACCCGTTTCTACGAACGGCGAGAGATCAAGGACATAATCTCGTATTTGCGTCTGCTCAACAATCCACATGATGATGTCAGCATGAACAGGGTTATCAATGTACCCGCCCGAGGCATAGGCCAGCGTACTATGTCCGAGCTTTCCTCCTGGGCCAGCAGCAAGGGCCTCACGCTATATTCAGCGCTGAAGCTGATATCGCAGGGAGAAGAGAATCCTCTGCCACAACGCAGCACCCAGGTATTAATGAAGTTCTTCGACCTCATTGAGGAACTCATAGCAGAGCTTGAGAATTACACTCTTGTGGATTTCTTCGACACCCTGCTGGAACGGACCGGCTATCGGAAGTATATTCTGGAGAGCAGAGAAGGCGAGGAGAAGTGGAGCAACATTCTCGAATTCCGGGGAATGACAGGAGAGCATGCCGATCTGGAAACAAGGGAGGGACTGTCGGAACTCCTGGAAAGAGCCGCCCTTGTTTCCAGCGTGGATAACCTGGAGGAAAGGTCTGGCGCCGTTACACTTATAACTCTGCATCAAGCCAAGGGACTGGAGTTCAAGGTAGTGATAATGACCGGGATGGAGGAGGGCATTCTTCCTCACATAAGGTCATTTGGAGATGACGGGCAAATGGAAGAGGAACGGCGGCTGTGTTATGTTGGAATAACCAGGGCACGGAAGAGGGTATTTTTAACTCACGCTTTCCGGCGAAGTCTTCATGGAGGAAGCCGCCCCAACCCCCCGTCACGCTTCCTGCAGGAGATTCCACGCCACCTGGTATACTCAAACAACGGCGGGAGTAATTCGTATCATGATTCCGAATACGGTATGAAGTCGAGACCAGCTGCCCCGTCGCTTGAATTGAAATCCGGAGACAGCGTAGTTCACTCCAAATTCGGCGAGGGTGTTGTGCTGGATTGCCTGCCAACCATTGACGATCACGAGGTTACGGTATCCTTTCGGGAAGGAATAGGGGTAAAAAAACTGTTATTAAGCCTGGCCCCTTTGGAGAAAGTAATATGAGATTGGCCAGATTCGATGGACGCGCCCCTGACGAGCTGCGGGATGCGCGCATAACACTAGGAATCCAGAAGTACGCCGAAGGGTCTGCGTTGATAGAGTTGGGAGAGACCAAAGTAATCTGCTCTGTAAGCGTTGAGGAACGTATTCCGTCGTTTTTAAAAGGCAGCGGCAGCGGATGGGTCACGGCGGAGTATTCCATGTTACCCCGCTCCACCCACACCCGTACCCAGCGCGATTCGGCAGCCGGTAAGCCAAACGGTAGAGGGCTGGAGATTCAGCGCCTTATCGGCCGCTCTCTGCGCGCGGTAACCAATCTCGAAACCCTCGGGGAGAGAACGTTTACAGTGGACTGCGACGTAATCCAGGCGGATGGAGGCACGCGGACAGCTTCCGTCACTGGAGCTTGCGTCGCTCTCGCCCAGGCCGTAGGGACACTTAGGGGGAGAGGGGAGGAGCTAAAATCACCGTTCAAAGGACTGGTAGCGGCTACCAGCGTCGGCATCGTGGATGGTTTCCGGCTTCTCGACCTCTGTTACGATGAAGACTCCCGCGCAGAGGTGGATTTCAATATTGTGATGAACGAGTTCGGCGAGTTCATAGAGGTACAGGGAACGGCCGAAGGTTCCCCCTTCTCCAGAGAGAGCATGGATGAGTTGCTGGCGCTGGCGGAAAAGGGCATCAGGGAATTGTTCGAAATTCAACGGGCCGCCGTTTCGCGGATAGGAGTATAACCAGATGGCAGATGTACAACCTTTCAAGGGACTTCGCTACAACCAGCAAAAAGTACATGATCTTTCCATGGTAATAACACCTCCATACGACGTGATTTCCCCGGAGCAACAGAGGATTTATTATGAGAGAAACCCGTATAACCTGATAAGACTTGAACTGGGTATGGATTTCGCTGATGACAGTCCAACCAGCAACAGATACACCCGTGCCGCTGAAACCCTTCATCAATGGATACAGGAAAACGTTTTGATAAGAGAGGATAAGCCTTCCTTCTACCTGATGGAACATCGATTTACCCGTCGCATGCGGGAGACAAGCTACTGGGGACTCATCGCGACAGTGAGGCTGGAGGAGTTCGATACGGGGCATATCAGAGCTACCGAGATAACCATGGATTCCCCCGTAGAAGATCGCTTGAACCTGCTGAGATCATGCCGCGTCAACCTCAGTCCAACAATGGGGGCCTTTATACAAAAGGAGGGCGACCTGCTTTCGCTGCTTCCTGATATCGACACCGCCAGTCCGCACTTATCAGGGACCGATGATTTCGGGGTGACTTTCAACGTCTGGGTAGTTAACGAAGACAGCGCGGTTCGGAGGATCATCGACTTTTTCAATGATAAACCAATCTATATTGCCGATGGCCATCACCGGTACAGAACGTCAATGACCTACCGGAAGGAGCAACTCGGAACCGAAAACGTCAGTGACGATCCACGCAACTTCGTGATGATGACACTGATAAGTTCCAATGACCACGGACTTACCATGCTGCCAACACACCGCCTGGTCAGCAATCTCACACCGGAACAACTGGATACCCTGAGAACGGATCTGCCTGAATATTTCTCCATTCAAGAGTTGGCGGCTTCACCTCCAAAACCGGAGGAGAATCTCGACAAATGGATGAATGCTCTAAGTGAAGCGGGTTATGACCGAACCGCTTTTGGACTTTACGGCCTTGAGCCGGACAAATATCTGCTCCTGATTCCTCACGACGTATCCCAACTGTATCAGATGCTGCCCGGCGACAGACCACTAGCCTGGAGAAAGCTGGATGTAAGCCTGCTCCACGGCATAATCCTGCAGCGAATTCTGGGAATTGATACCCCGGAAAAGGAGAAGGAATCACTGGAATACTCGCCTGATGAGGAGATGGTGCTCGGCAAAGTGATCAGTGGAGAAGCCCAGCTGGCTATGTTTCTCAATCCGGCACCTATATCAAGTGTTATGGCTGTGGCTGACGCGGGTGACCGAATGCCGCAGAAGTCAACTTACTTCTACCCCAAAACGGCAGCCGGACTGGTCATGAATCCTTTGTGGTAATATTGCGGGAACCTGTTAGGACAAGTGGTGACTTCGGTGCAGGGGTCCCCGGCTCACAATTACCCCCATGATTGAATATACAAGTTGGTGACCGGAGCTTCCTTAACTTATCCCCAGTAATTGATCCGTGCTCTGACAGCGTCCGCCAGATGATCAGCTTTGAGTTCAGCCGGGCGAAGATATAGCCCTCCCATCTCCACGCAAAGGCTTTCCATCAAGCCTGCCCGGTCCTGTTCCTCAGTATCGATTCCTATCGAATGTATGCTCCTTGCCCGTATTTCACGGCAGGCCTCTTTGGCCTCTTCCAGTGGATCACCTCCATTGAACCTGACGTTCCCCTTCCCATCGGAAATCAGTATCAGGAGAGGGATCGCCTTATTTCTGCGCCGCAGGTAATCGCCGATAGTTTCAAGTCCCAGCCTGAGACCGTGAGTAAGCGGGGTACGGCCACCCGCAGGCAGTTTACGTAAAAGCTTCTGTGCCAGATCTATGCTGTTGGTCGGCGGAAGAACCAGTTCGGCACTGTAATCACGGAAAATTATGAGTCCAACATGATCGCGCCTCTGATAGGCATCAAGAAGAAGAGAGAGTATGGCACCCTTGGTGGCAACCATCCTTTCCTCGGCTATCATCGAGCCGCTGCCATCGAGGACGAACATAACCAGGTTCCCGACCTTTCTCTCGCGCACCTTCTGACGAATGTCACGCCTCTCGATAAGCAAAGCAGGGCCGCGCGGGGACTCCACCCGCCGGTTACGCTGATGAGGAGCCGCCACCCTCACCGTGGCATCGAAGGCGATGTCCGCTATATCCCCCCGAGGTATCTCGTAACCAACATACCTCCCCGTCCTGGTGGCCGTTCGGCTCATGGAGCGACGGCCCTTCTCATTCCGGTGCAGCCTGTCAAGCAGGGGTGTGGTTATTCCCTTGACGCTGTAAGGGGATTCCGGCTCAAATACTATCCCTTCATCAGGTGACCCTCTGGGAGCATCGTGAGGATTACCATCGTCAGCATCATCCTCTTTTTCACTCGTTTGTGATT
>JAWOBX010000024.1:0-5776 GCA_046484125.1 Dehalococcoidia bacterium
TTCGAGAAATTACAAAAGATTCTCGAACTGGAGAGATCCAGGAACTACACCGACAGCGCGGTAAGCGGGGGGCTGGATAAGTTTCTGACCCGTTTTTCAGAGGCCTTCCCCCATAAGATCCGGTTGCCTCGGCCAGATTACAGAACCCTTGATCCGAATGAGCGTGAGGAGTGGGTGACGGCTCTCCTGAAGGGCCTGTCCCAACCGAAGGATACGAATAAAAAGAGCGCTTCCACTCCACCGGCCGAGTCACTTGATTCACAGATAACACAGGTCAAGGGGATAAACACCAGGCTGGCGTCACGCTTCCATAAGCTGGGCGTTCACACCATACGCGATCTTCTTTATTTCTTCCCCCGTCGCCACATCGACTACAGCTCCCCTACCCCTGTAGCCGAACTGGAGATCGATGTAGATCAGACAATTCTTGTTCAGGTATGGCAGGCCACAGCCCGGAAATCACGCCGGGGTATGAGCGTGGTGGAGGTCATCGTCGGTGATGATACGGGCACAATGAAGGTAACTTTCTTCAACCAGCCCTATCTGGCCCGGAAATTTACTCCAAATACCAGGCTTCTCCTGACCGGGAAGGCCGGCCTGTGGAAGGGGAACCGTATTTTCCAGCCGACCTCATATGAACTGGTGGATGAGGAGAGTGCTCTCCAGACCGCGCAGCTTATACCGGTATATCCCCTCACCGAAGGGTTATATCCGAGGCAGGTGCGGAGAGTAATCAAATATGCTCTCGACAATTATCTCTCACGCCTGGATGATTTTTTACCTCAAGCGGTCAGGAATAACGCGGATTTGATGCCCGTCACCGAGGCAATTCTTCAGACTCACTATCCTGAAAGCGAATCAGCCAGGCTCGCGGCCAGGAGGCGGCTGGCTTTCGATGAGCTGTTTCTGATTCAAGTCGGGGTGCTGTTAAAAAGGCGGGAGCGGCAGGAGAGCGTGACCGGTATCAGGATAAAAACCGCTCAGAAACAGGTAAGACGCTTTATGGATGCCCTGCCTTTCCGGCTCACCGGGGCACAGAAAAGGGCCCTTGAAGAAATACGGAATGATATAGCCCGTGGCACACCGATGAGCAGGTTGCTCCATGGCGATGTCGGAAGCGGGAAGACGGTGGTGGCCACCGCCGCTATGCTGATGTCCGTGGAGAGTGGGACTCAGGCGGCACTTATGGCTCCTACCGAGATACTGGCCGAGCAGCATTTCCATAATATCTGCGCGCTGCTGGGGGATCGGGAGGGAGAGGGGGATCTGCGTCAATTCGATTCCGTCGCGGGCCGTCCTGTGACAGCGGGACTGCTGACCGGGAGCATCCGGCAGAAGGGGAAAACCTCCCTGTATGGGAAGGCCGGTATGGGTGAGGTAGATATAATTGTCGGCACTCAGGCGCTGATTCAGAAGAAAGTCAGTTTTAAGAAACTCGGACTGGTGGTGGTGGATGAGCAGCACCGTTTTGGCGTGGTTCAGCGTCTGGCACTGAAGCAGAAAGGGGTCAGTCCCCACATGCTGGCGATGAGCGCCACCCCGATTCCCCGCACACTGGCCATGACCCTTTACGGCGACCTCGATATATCGCGGATCGATGAGGTTCCTCCAGGCAGGAAGCCGGTCAAAACCCGCTGGCTGGGTCCGGGGCAGAGGGGGGAGGGGTATGATTTTCTCCGGAGGCAGATAGAGGGAGGTCGGCAGGCGTACATCATCTGTCCACTGGTGGAGGAATCGGAGAGCCTGGAGGTACGAGCGGCAACCGCTGAGTATGAGCGCCTCTCGCGGGAGATTTACCCTGATCTCCGGGTGGGGCTGCTTCATGGCCGGATGCATCCCTCGGAGAAAGACGAGGTTATGGAGAGGTTCCGTGCCGGCGATATCGATGTTCTGGTATCCACCTCCGTCGTCGAGGTGGGAGTGGATGTTCCCAATGCCACGGTAATCCTGATCGAGGGCGCTGAAAGGTTCGGGCTCTCCCAGTTGCACCAGTTCAGGGGCCGGGTCTGGAGAAGCTCGCATCAGGCTTTCTGCATACTGATGGCCGAAAATCCCTCCGAGGAAGGGATGGAGAGGCTCCGTACAATGGTAAGCACCGATGATGGATTCAAGCTGGCGGAAAAGGACCTGGAGATGAGAGGGCCGGGCGAGTTCTTTGGCACCCGGCAGAGCGGCCTGCCCGATTTGAAGATGGCTCGTCTGACCGATATTCCGCTGCTGGAGGTGGCCAGGGGGGAGGCGCTCCGGCTGTTCGAAGCGGATCCGGGACTTGCAAGCCCGGAACACAGGCTTCTGGCCGAAGAGGTGGCTCGTTTGTGGAGAAGAGATGAGTAGAATTTGATTCAACTTGACAAAAGCTATTGTGTGAGTCTAGGATACCTTAAAATGGACAATATATTAGTATTGGAAGTTAAGTAAAGATGCTGGCCCAGTTTGAGGCTGACAGATTGATACAAATGCGAAAAACGTTCCTTGATGTGCAACAGGTTAAACTCGAACCTGGTATCCCAAACTGCTATAGGCTGATCGGTGAGAATGTCCGTCAGGAATTTCTCATGGATTTATGGATGGGGACCATAAGATTATCAAAAGTAAAATATCAAACCAGAACTCGTACCACGATTGTGCTTGTTCGGCTCGATATTAACTCATCTCCACATACTAATCCTGATGGTCGAAATATAGGAAAAAATCATATACACATTTACAAAGAAGGGTTTGAAGATAAATGGGCGTACCCTTTAGACCCGGTGTCGTTCTCTGACTCAACTGATATTGCGAAGACCTTTAATGATTTCTGTGTATATTGTAACATTACAGATCCACCTTCATTTCAAGGGGCAATGCTATGAATGACTTGGATTGCCATAATTTAATTGAAGAATATGTTAATTGGTTACGCCAAGGATTATCAGTTGAAAATTTAGATAATGCTTGTGAGCTGACCACTCCTTTTCT
The DNA here is from genome assembly GCA_046484125.1 of Dehalococcoidia bacterium. Lineage (GTDB taxonomy): Bacteria > Chloroflexota > Dehalococcoidia > SZUA-161 > SpSt-899 > JBGLNL01. Next base: position 2,959 of record JAWOBX010000024.1, read on the forward strand.
TGACAGACATAATGACCATATCCAAGTGTATGCTCAAAAGAATGGTAATCAGATTTTATTGACTGATGATGGGTACATATTATCAGATCTTGAGGCTACTGGCCTTGATATTAACACACCGAAAAGAAAAACTGTAATTGAATCTATCCTTAATGGGGTAGGAGTTCGTTGCGATAATCGTAACCAGCTTTTTGTAGAGGCTTCTCCAAATAATGTAGGGCAGAAGCTACATTACCTAATTCAAGCTATGCTTGCTGTAAATGACATGTTTGTTATGTCTCAACCAAGAGTTGCCACTTTTTTCTGGGAAGACATACGGTCATTCTTGGATGAACACAACGTACGTTACAGTCCAAGAGTTAAAATTGCAGGGAAGAGCGGTTTTGACCATGCGATTGATTTCATAATTCCCCGATCAAAGGAAAAACCTGAGCGTCTCATTCAAGCAATTAACGATCCACGCAAAGATACTATTGCTGCTTATTTATTCACTTTAACAGATACAAGAGAAAGTCGTGAGGGGGAATCCGAAGCGTATGCCTTTTTAAACGATACTGAACGAAGTATTAGTGGGGATGTACTTGATGCCTTAAATGCTTATTCTGTGAAGCCAGCTTTATGGACACGGAGGGCTGAATTAGTCAAAGACCTAGTTGCTTAGATAGTACTTTTCAAATGAGAGAGATTGGATGAGAGGAGACAGACTTGTCATCCAGGAATGGCACATTCAAGCGGGACGCAAAGCCGCGGACCTGGTTCTTCCTCGGATAGAAGCTTCCGCTAATAAATTCACGATCACCGTGGCCGGTGAATCCGGCAGCGGCAAATCGGAGGTCGCCGAGGTTCTGGCCGAGGCACTCGCGGAAAAGGGGATCCCAAGTATTATCCTGCAGCAGGACGATTACTTTATTCTCCCTCCGAAATCCAATGAAAACAAACGCCGGGAAGACCTCGACTGGGTAGGTGCCAACGAAGTGCGGCTGGACTTAATGGACCAGAACCTGAGGGACTTCAAAGCAGGGGAGGAACGGATCACCAAACCCCTGGTCATTTTCGAGGAAGACCGCGTCACCGAAGAGACGGTGGATGTTCATGGAGCAAAAGTCGCCATCGCTGAAGGCACTTTCACTACCACTTTGAACAACGCGGACTGCCGCGTCTTTATAGACAAAACCTATCATGAAACCAAAAAGGCACGTTTGCTACGAGCCCGGGAGGCGCAGGATGACTTTCTGGAAAATGTTCTAAAGATCGAGCATAAAATCATTTCATCTCACAAGAGGCTGGCGGATGTACTCATTACCAGTGATTACGAGGTGAAACATAACCAAGAAAAAGGCGGATAAGTATGATCGAACGCATTGCCATGCTCAGTACCCATGGATACTTCGACCCTGTCCCACAACTCGGCCAGACGGATACCGGCGGTCAGGTTGTTTATGTCCTGGAACTGGCAAAGGCGCTTGCCGGATACGGGACAAAGGTTGATATTTATACGCGCTGGTTTGAAGAGTCTAAACCTCAGGTGGAGCCGGTTCCTGAATGCCCGGAAGTGCGGGTAATCAGGATCAAAGCCGGTCCGTGGGAGTTCATTCCCAAGGAATTTATCTACGATGTTCTTCCCGAGCTGGCGGAAAACATGATTGACTTCATCAGCGAAAACGGCCTCAATTACGATCTCTACCACGGCCATTACATCGATGCAGGGATTGTTGGTCTGAATGTAGCCGAACGGATGGGCAAACCGGCTTTTTTTACACCGCATTCCCTCGGTGTGTGGAAGCGGGACCAGATGGGTGGTGACGCGGAAGATATGGAAAAGCAGTTCAACTTCGCCCACCGGATAGAGGAGGAGATGCGGGTTTTCAAATCAGCGAAAGCCTCGACATTGACGACGCTGCTCCAGATGGAAAAACTGAAGGAACTGTACGACTACGAGGCCGACAATATCGTGGTTATCGAGCCGGGGACCGATATCCATGAGTTTCGTCCCCTCGGTGCGGGAGAATCCGAAGTGCCCATTAATCTGCCTAAAAAATTCATCTTTTGCATCAGCAGGATCGATTCCAACAAAGGCCATGACCTGCTGCTCCATGCCTTCGATATCGTGAGGAAGGAGGTTCCGGATATAGACCTGGTTATCGGCGGGGGCTCGCCCAGGCCCAAACAGCGTGAACTGGAGATAAAGGCCAACATGCAGAAAATTGTCGATGACAAGGGCATGCCCAATCGGGTTCATATCATCGGGTATGTGCCGGATGAGCTTATGGCTCCCTATTACCGGCAGGCGCGGCTCTTCGCGCTTCCCTCCATCTTTGAGCCTTTCGGAATGACCACCACCGAAGCCATGGCGTGTGGTACCCCGGTGGTTGCCTCGAAATTCGGCGGCATAAGAACCGTCATCAACTCCGGAGAGAACGGTATTCTGGTGGATCCGACTGATGCGGAGGAATTCGCCCGTGCCATGATCGATCTCTTAAAGGACAGAGAGCAGGCCAGGCATATCGGGATGGCTGGCAGGCAGACGGTAGTCGACCATCTAAGCTGGGAGGCCATCGCTCGCAGGCATCTCGATTTCTATGAGAGATTCATGTAGGAAGGTATAACTCGTTCCCTACATCACGGGGCGATTCCATAGTTGTTCACCATACAGCAACCTGCCCGCATATGCCATATTGTCAACAGCCTCATCCAGGTCACTTCTTCGTGAACCAAGGAACAGTAGATTGGCCAGTACCAGACGCTCCAGTGTCTGTAAAACACGTCTGGCATCCGGGATCTCTCGCTCATCAAGCGCGGTACGCAATAAAGTTGGCAG
>JAWOBX010000042.1:0-8515 GCA_046484125.1 Dehalococcoidia bacterium
TGTCAATCACCCAATGGGTGAATGGTTTTATAATTGAAATGCTGTTTTCGGGTATGAGGTGAAAATAGCATTGCGAAACACTTGCATAGAAGCGTTAGTGACACCGCACCAGCGGCCGTTGTGACGAGCGGAGGAGCATACACCGGAGGGCTACTTTCCATAGCAGTCATAGATTTCAATCCTCACCGGACAGTGGCATATATACCTTGTACCAAACGACAATTTGTAGTTGCATTCGTGATTCTGAGTACTGTTTACGAACAAACCGTTTTTCTCGATCTTGCGATCAACAGGACAGGCTGGCATCCCACCGTGGTTGACACACCTGAAATCGTAGCTGCATTTAGCGGCGTTATTGATGGCACTATCGCTTACCTGAAACACCATTAAACCCCCTTGGCACCGAAACCCCGTTTAAAAAGACTGCTTATGTACATCCATGGTTGATGTACCATGCATCAATCCCAAATGTTTCGCAATCGAGGTTCTATCCTGTAACAGGATAGAGTAGAATACACCCAAACCTCTTCTTTGTCAACCCCCCCCGAATTGAACTTGTTAAGGCAACTATGATCAAGCCCTTTTAATTCCCCAAAATAGGGGAATTTTATATCTGGTGGAACACCCCCAGACCACCGAAGCCACTACTTGTTCAAAGGTTCCATAATTAAGATTCAAATTCCGTTCATGGTTCACTGTTTGACACCTGTACCGGAAATCGAATAAACTTTATTTTGAATTATCGTAATAAGGAGCTGAAATATATGCCTCACAGTGAAAGCAAGAAGGAATGGATTCAGAACACCCTGGAGCCTGCTCTGAAGAAGTCTCCGGAAAGGGAAGAGCAATTCCGGGTGACCTCGGATATAGTCCTTGATCCGGTTTATACCCCGGAGGACCTGGGCGATTTTGACTACGTCACCAGCCTCGGTTTTCCGGGTGAATACCCCTTCACCCGTGGCGTTCAGCCCACCATGTACCGCGGCCGTTTCTGGACCATGCGCCAATACGCCGGATTCGCTTCGGCTGAGGAGTCCAACAAGCGGTATAGATACCTGCTCGAGCAGGGCCAGACCGGATTGAGCGTGGCCTTCGACCTCCCGACCCAGATCGGCTATGATTCCGACTCCCTCATGGCCGCGGGGGAAATCGGCAAAGTGGGCGTGCCCATTGACACGCTGGCCGATATCGAAACCCTGTTTAATGAGATTCCGCTGTCAAAAGTCAGCACCTCCATGACCATCAACTCCACGGCTCCCGTTCTTCTGGCAATGTACATCGCTGTGGCCAAAAAACAGGGAGCGGAGATCGACAAACTCAATGGCACCATCCAGAATGACGTTTTAAAGGAATATATCGCCCGCGGAACCCATATTTTCCCGCCGCAGCACTCGATGCGCCTGATAACAGATATTTTCAGCTACTGCCGGGATAATGTTCCCAGGTGGAACACAATCAGTATCAGTGGATATCATATCAGGGAAGCCGGTTCCACGGCGGCCCAGGAGATCGCCTTTACCCTGGCCAACGGCATTGCTTATGTAAAGGCCGCCATCGATGCCGGGATGGATGTAGACGCGTTCGCCGGAAGGCTTTCCTTCTTTTTTGCCGCCAATAACGCGCTGCTGGAAGAGGTAGCCAAGTTCCGCGCTGCCAGGCGCCTGTGGGCCCGGATCATGAAGGAGCGGTTTGAGGCAAAGAGTGAGCGATCGATGATGCTTCGCTTCCATACCCAGACGTGCGGTCATACGTTGACCGCCCAGCAGCCCCGCAACAATATAGTGCGGGTGGCAATTCAGGCACTGGCTGCCGTTCTTGGCGGAACCCAGTCTCTGCATACCAACTCGTGGGATGAGGCATACGCCACTCCAAGCGAGGAGGCGGTGACGATCGCGCTGCGGACCCAGCAGATCCTCGCCAATGAGAGTGGGGTGGCCGATGTGGTTGACGCTCTCGGTGGCTCCTATGTGATCGAATCGCTTACCGATGAACTGGAAGAAATAGCCAGCGACTACATCAAGAGGATCGACGAACTGGGAGGGGCGCTCTCCGCCATCGAGAAAGGATATCAGCAGAGGGAGATACAGGAGAGCTCCTACCGCACGCAGCAGCGGATCGATGAGGGCAAGCATGTGGTGGTAGGCGTGAACAAATTCTACTCAGAGACCGCGCCGATTAAGGACATCATCCGGGTGGATCCCGCGGAGGCTGCCAAACAGAAGGAGCGGCTGGCAAAGGTCAAGCAGGAGAGAGATAACAGTCAGGTTGAGAAAAGCCTTGCCCGTCTCGAAGAGGTGGCCCGAAGTGACGGGAACACCATGCCGGCTGTTATCGAGTGCGTCGAGGCTTATGCTTCCATAGGAGAGATTTGCGACGTGCTGAGAAAAGTGTTCGGGGAACAGAAGGAATTCCTGGTTTTCTAGTGTAGCGTCCCTGACGCTTATATACAGGTGTTCCGCAATGCTATTTTCACCTCAGTGCTTCACTTGAAAAGCTGAGCAATCCGGAATATGAGCGAAAGTCTGGTTATTTACGGTATGTTCCACCAGGTGGTAAAAGTTTTCGTGCTGAAGAGGGGTGCGGTATCAGCCGCGCCCCTCTTTTATTTTGGCGGGCTGAACCTTATCGTTACGATGTCGCCATCCTGGACTTCGTAGTTCTTCCCCTCCAGGCGCTGCCTCCCCGCCCGGGCCACCGCGGCCTCGCTCCCCAGCTCCGCCAGATCATCAAAGCGGATAACCTCCATCCGTATGAATCCCCGCTCCATATCGGTATGAATCTTACCGGCGGCAACAGGTGCCATGTCACCATGGTGGCATGTCCAGGCACGCACTTCATCGCTCCCAGTAGTAAAGAAACTCACCAACCCCAGCAACCGGTACGCGGCCCGTATGAGCCTCTGCATCGATGATTCCTCCAGCCCGAGCTCATTGAGGAATTCCCCCTGCTCCTCCGGTTCAAGCTGGGCGATCTCCGCCTCGTCCCTCCCGCACACCGCTATCATCTCCGCCCCCTCGGCGTCGGCAATGGATTGCAGTGTCTTTACGGGGGCGTTGGACTCATCCTCCAGCGACTTGATATTGGCGATATATAACACCGGTTTGATGGAGAGTAAATTGCATTCCCGGATGCTGGCAAGTTCACTCTCGGTAAGGATTTGTTTTCGGGCGGGAATGCCCTCTTCCAGTCCGGCCTTGACCTTCTCGCATTCCTGCTTTTCACGAATGACTTCCTGATCTCCCGCCTTGGATTTCTTTTGCAGGCGTTCGATCTTGTTCTGTAATGTCTGGCTGTCGGCTACTACCAACTCAAGTTCCACGGTCTCCACATCTCTGCCCGGGTCAATCCCGGCATATTCAGAGAGGACCGTCTCGTCCTCAAAGCATCGCACTACATGCAGCAATGCGTCCACATCCTTGATATGCCCCAGGAGCCTGGCACCGCGCCCCTCCCCGACGGTGGAACCCGCTCTCAATCCCGGGATGTCCACAACCTCAACGGTGGCCGGTACGACCTTCCTCGGGCGATACATCTCAACGAGGCGGTCGAGGCGCGGGTCCGGCACGTTGATAACGGCCCGATTCATCTCCGAGCCATCGAAGCAGCCGGCACCGGCGGCGGTGACGGCGTTGAAGATGGTGGTTTTACCACAACCAGGTAAGCCTACGAGTCCGCAACTGAGCGTCATTTGAACGGCCTTAATCGAGGTCCGGGAGTTACCTATCCATTGTAGCCCATTGCACCACTCCGGCTCAATGAAGAAGCATCTCAAGAAACTTCTTTGCTAGTGTATTGTCCCGTAAATAACCAGACTTTCGCTGATATTAATTGTATGTAAATACTCAACCTTATCCCCATCACCCACTCTACGCTGACTACTCCGTAACGCACTCGCGATTGAGAGTGCGTTACGGAGTAGTCAGCTTTTCATGTGAAGCAATTCGGTGAAAAGAGCGTCGCGGAACCATTGTATAGAACTGTTAGGGAAAGAACACCAGGGAGCCTGTAATGGCCCCGTGCCGAAAGCTTCGACAGGAACAGGCCATCGGCGTTGAAGAGACCGTTTTTAAAGTCCGGACCATACTTTGAACGCCTGCTTTTCCTCACCGTTTAGACTGATCAACCCTGTTTTATGAGGGTCGCTTTCCAGGTCGTAGAGGGAAAACCAGCCCAGCAGGTGGAGGTTGAGTCCCTGTCCCGCGGTCAAACGTCCGGCTGCATCCTCCAGAAAAGCCGCTTGTCCCTCCTCCCCTCCGAACGCCTCAAGCGTTGACCAGCCCAGCTCGGTGAAACCGAAAGGTTTCCCGGGCGCGTTGAAGTGCTCGAGAACCCGGGAGTAATAATCATCGGGGATATCGGAAACGATGTTAATTCCCTGAACCGCAAAGGGGTAGCTGGTCAGAGCCAGGATATCCACTTTATCCGGATCGAACATCTCCAGCACTTCGAGGCCGGCTTCCCGGTTCTCGTCCACAATCTCACGGGCGAAGACGCGGAACACTTTTGTCTCAGGCGATATCTCCTTCACCGCATCGTAGATTTCCTCGTAAAGGCTTACATAATGCTGGAACCCGTTTGGATCTCCGGATTCTGCTCCATACTGCTCATACCAGCGGTTCACCTCATTACCCAGGGATAGATAGAGGGGCTTTGAGGCGCGAACTGCGTCCAGTGCGCCCCGTTTATAGGCGGTTCTGAAGGCGGGATCGGCGAGTCCGGAGTAACTTCCGCCTTCAGGGGTTTTCAGAATCAGCTTTCCTGTTTGGGGGTCCCGGTCGATAAATGAAAGGTTGATGATAGGGAACATCCCGTTCTCGCGGGTCAGCCCCTCAACGAAATTGGCGCCCCAGTCTCCCCGCAGGTAATTCCCCAGATTCCAGTAGCCGCTGTCTGCGGCTCCCACCCATATGTCGACGAATTCGGCATTTTCGGAGGCCTTCCGGTAGATCGCTTCAAAGTCGCCATCGGGGGGAAGCAGGGAGGCGAAGCCCTTATAGTAGTCCCTCGCAGGCATCCGGGGCGAGTCCGCTGGAGTTATAGGGGTGTTTCCGGTTTTGGTTGGTGTAGCGGTATTGTTGTTATCAGATTCCTGACAGGCGCCGCAGGCCAACAGCGTCGCTGCCAGAACCAGGACCGCCAACTTGCGCCCGGTCGAGATTTTCATTATGCCCTTCCTGCTCATTTCTTCCTGGCTACGTAGATATCGGCCTCTATCATCTGACCGCCTTCGATGAAGTGGTGGGCGAAATAGATGTTACCCGCGTTATCCACGGTAGGCTCCCCCGCGAATTGTGAGATGATCAGCTCTGGCTCCTGCCAATGGCCGTCGGACTTAAGTGAGCGGAAAACCGCCGGACTGCCCTGATAGGTTCGCGTAAACCAGAGTTCGCTGCCATCCTCTGAGACGAACGGTCTACTATCATTGGCCTCTGAATTGACCGCTTCGACGTTCTTGGGCGGCTGCCACTCACCATCGACATTTCGGCTGACCCAGATGTCGTTATCTCCTTTACCCCCCGGTCGCTGCGAGTGGAAGTAAAGGGCGCTTCCGTCGGCGGTGATATGGAGTTCACCCACGTCGTACTCAGGGTCAAAATCGGCGTTTTGCCAGTTGGTCCATTCTCCGCCTGAGTATTCCGCTTTAAACCAGTGCACGCCGGTATATCCCTCACGTGCCGAACAGAACCAGATTACGCCATCCTGAACGAAAGGGCAGCCATCCATGGCCAGCTTGCCCGGATCCTGCAGAACCAGTCTCTCCGGCTCCTGCCACTGTCCGTTGACCCTCTCGGAGACGTACAGGCTAGTGACCCCATCAGTGAGCTGTTCACCGACCGGAACACTCACATCCGGTGTGAACCAGAAATACAGGGTGTCGCCATCCGGCATGACGAATGGCGAATCCTCTCCACCGGCTGTGTTTATGGGTCCCGGTACCGGAACCGGCTCCTCCCACTCGTCTGAGTGGATTTGAGGCGGGAGTTTATCCATTTGAGGTGTCATTTTTACCGCGTCAGCGGGTATTTTGCTCTCTCTGGGCAAAATCTCAACCTCGCTACCAACTTCGGATTCGGAACATGCTACCTGCAGGAGCAGAATCAATATTCCAGCCAGTATACAGATGAACTTTCGCATTTCGCCTCCTTCAATTAACTACTAATACCCTGTCTTGAAAAAAATCCGCCCGTCACCTTTATCTACCTCGAATGCCGTGGATTGTTTGCCTGAGCTGACGTCTTTGTGAGGGACTTCAAAGGTAACTGATACAGGCGAATCCGGCGCGGACACCACGATTCCCATTTCAAAATCACGCCAGTAAGCGCCATCTTTCTCGTAGTAATCGCCCGCAGGCTGCCCCAGGTCGGCATTGTATTCCGGGAACCACCAGGCCTGTCCATGGTCCCGTGGGCCGAAGTCATAGGTGAAATATGTGTTATCGTTGAGCAGGCTTAATATAAGGCCCAGCCTCATCTTGTTCAGATTCTTCTCGCCGGTATTCTCTGTATCGACCGCGTAGACAATGAGGTACGGGCTGTCGGCGGCCTCCAGTCCGGTCTCGTAATCGGCCCCCCAGCTTCCCAGGAAGTTCTCCATGAGGTAGCCATCCATGTACTCGGCGAATTCGTCGATCTCGGAGATGTCTCTCCCCGAGTTGAAAACAACCAGTTTGTCTTCGGTGTTGTAGTCCTGGATTTGCGCCATTATATCTCTTGTGGCTTCTATCCACTCTTCGTCACTTATTGCCTCACGGCAAAGAGAAGTTTCGATGACCATGTCGATGACTATACCGTCGTGTTGCGGTTGTTCGAGAAGTGTTTTGTAGAAGGTGGTTATCAGCTCGACCCACTCGGGGTTGGTGGGATCCATGGAGTAAATTTCCTCCTGTCCCCAGCTCTCGGATTCCCACCCGAAGGGGCATCGGTCGCCACCCGGCTTCCTCAGGTACATATCATCGGTGAGCTCGAAAGTCTTTTCGCTCCCGTGATTGGCGACGTTGAGCAGGGTTTGAATCCAAGCTTCGTTCTGCCAGACCCAGTTTGTGGTGAAGCCTGCCAGGAGCTTGACGTCGGGATTGGCCTCCCTGATCTTCCCGGCTTCATCCGGCATGAAGAGGGCGGTCATCACCAGGTCATACGGTTTGCCGCTCTCGATTATCTGGTCCTTCTTCGCCAGCCAGCTTGCTATTCTGGGGTAATCGCTGGAAGTGGTTGGTTCTTCTCCTGGGGGGGAAGTCGTTGCTGGCTCTTCGCTGGAAGCAGGTGACGTCGCCGGCGTTTCGCTTTCTTCGCCACATCCGGCGCATGTTGCCGCCAGTATAATCACCATCAGTAGTGATAACAGTATGACGCGCATAATACAACCTCCACTTATTATAGTACGGACGCAGCCTCTCGCATTCTTCTCAAAGCCTCTTCCAGCCTCGGCCTGGGGCAGCCGAAGTTAAGCCTGACGAAACCGGGGCCGTCGAAATGGATTCCATCCGAGAGGCCGACCCCTGCCTCCTCGAAATACTCCACCGGATTCGCCAGTCCCGTCTGCCGGGTATCAATCCAGGCCAGGTAAGTAGCCTCTACGTGATTCATTGACAGTTCCGGCATTTGGGCAACGGCTTGTTCCACGACCTGCCGGTTTTCGCGCAGGTAATCCAGTAAAGCCTTCAGCCAGTCGGCTCCGTCGCGGTATGCGGCCAGCGCCGCCGTATAGCCGAGGGCATTTACAAATGGTACGATTCCGGCCATTGTCGTTTTAAAACGTTTCCTTAATTGCCTGTTGGGGATGATAGCGAAAGAACATCCCAGTCCCGGCAGATTATAGGTCTTGCTGGGGGCCATCAGGGTAATGGTGCGGTCGGCTATCTCCGGACTTAGGGTGGCGGTGGGTATATGTTGCCTGTCTTCATCCAGTATCAACTGGCAGTGAATCTCGTCGGAACATATGATTATGTCATGTCTCAGGCATATGTCGGCGAATCTGGCAAGCTCTTCTCGGGTGAAAACCCTGCCTGTTGGATTTTGGGGATTGCATAGAATGAAAAGCCTTGTCGAATCCGTCAGTGCTCTTTCGAACCGATCAAAGTCGCAAACCCATTTGCCGTTTGCTTCTAACATGGACGTTTTCTGGAGTTTACGATCAGAGTGCTTCGGCGCGGTCAAAAAAGGCGGGTAGATGGGAACCGTGGTCATTGCCCCGTCGCCGGGATTTCCCACAGCTCTGCAGGAAACGTTGAGCCCGGTTACCAGTCCGGGCAGCCAGATTATCCAGCCCGGTTCTATCTCCCACCCGTAGCTATCCCGCATCATGGGAAGATTGGGTGCGTGATAATCGGCTATTCCCAAAGCGTGCCGGATCCGATTTTCGGGAAGCTTCATAAGATGAGCAGCGGCGGCAGCGCAGGCGACAGTACCCCAGGAACCGCATGCCTGATATCTGTCGTGATCATCATGCCAGCAGTATCCGAACCGAAGGGCGACTTCGTATCCCGTAACCAAACCGGAGAGCAGCCGGTCGCCGGAAA
>JAWOBX010000020.1:0-6014 GCA_046484125.1 Dehalococcoidia bacterium
ATCGGCAATAACTGTATCATCGCCGCGGGTTCGACAGTGAAGGAGGGGACGGAGATCCCGGATAATTCGTTTGTCACCGGCTCGCCGGCTCGAGTAAAAGCGGCCATAAGCCCCAGGCAGATGGAGATGATTGATGAGATAATCTCCTTCATGCCGCCGCTGATAGCCGAACATAAAAACAGCGCTTTTGACGACTGTTGAAGTGACGCGGGGTCATTTTGAGAACCAGATCCCGCCATTGGCAGTATGCGTAAAGAGCAGAAACCTGCTCTTGTCATTCCCCATTCGAATCGGGAATGACAGGTGTAAAACTGCAGGAATCCCCCTCTAAAAATGGGTGGCTGAAAAGCCGGGGTATGTTTTCCTGGCGGGGGCTTCCGGGGGTGCCCCCCCGGATTCACAGGGTCGGCGGGCGGGCAAAGGCTGCCGAAGGCACAAGAGATTCCCGATCGGGGTCGGGAATGACAGATGGACCGGGGTATCAGGGCCGCAGGCCCCCGAGTTAAGTTGGAAGGCAGGAGGGAGTCGGAAAGCGTAGCATGGTAAATGTATGCCGGGCCTCAGGCACATTATACCGGAATAGCTACATCCGTTCCGGAGCCCTCATCCCCATGAGGCTGAGGGCCTTACCCATGACTATCCTTGTGGCTTCAACCAGCTTCAGCCTGGCGGCGGTTAGCGCCTCATCATCACTGACGACCCGGCATTTCTCATAAAAATTATGAAAACCGGTCGCCAGGTCCTGAGCGTAGTACGGTATGTGCTGTGGTTCCAGAGTGAGGGCCACTGCCTCCAGGATCTCCGGAAGCAGGCTCAACTTCTTGATGAGCGCTATCTCGGCCTCATCGTTGAGCAGCGAGACGTCTCCTCCGGTATAGTCAATGCCGCGTTCTCTTGCCAGCCTCATAATACCGGCGATACGGGCGTGCCCGTACTGGACATAATATACGGGATTATCCATTGACTGCTTCTTGGCCAGCTCGAGGTCGAAGTCCATCTGGCTGTTGGCGGACCGGGAGAGGAAGAAGAAGCGGCAAACATCCGGGCCCACCTCATCGATCAGTTCCCTGAGCGTGATTATATCGCCAGTGCGCTTGGAGACCTTGACCACCTCATCCCCCCGCCGCAGGCTCACCATCTGGGATATGATGATATCCAGTTTCTCGCGGGGGATTCCCAGCGCCTCCATGGCCGCCTTCAACCTTGATATATGACCCTGATGGTCGGCGCCCCAGATATCTATTACACGGTCAAATCCACGAGAGGTGAATTTGTTGTGATGGTAGGCTATGTCGGCGGCGAAATAGGTGGGCATACCATCGGAACGAATCAGAACGTTATCCTTATCCTCGCCCAGTTCAGTGGATACAAGCCAGAGAGCTCCCTCTTTTTCCTCGACATGGTTGCCCTGGCGGAAGATGTCGAGTACCCTTTGAAGTTCACCCGAGTCATGGATTTCCTTCTGTTCGCTGAACCAGGTGTCGAATTCCACACCAAGAACAGCAAGATCGTTCGCGATATTCTCTAGAATGCGTTCCATTCCCAGCTTGCCGAGTTCCCTCAGAGCTTCATCCTCAGGCATTTTGAGGAAAGCATCACCCTTTTCACCGGCGATTTCGCGGGCCAGCTCAATCATATATTCACCGTGGTATCCATCCGGCGGAACCTCTGCGGGATGACCCAGCACCTCTCGATAGCGAGCGTATAAAGAGCTGTTGAAGACCTGCATCTGGGTACCGGCATCGTTTACATAATATTCCTTCTGGACCCGATATCCCGACGCGTTCAGTATGTTGGAAAGCGTACTGCCCAGCACCGCGCCCCTGCCATGCCCTACATGGAGCGGTCCGGTCGGATTGACGCTTACGAACTCTATTTGCAGGCGCGTGCCCTCGCCATGCGGCAAGTCGCCATAACGTTCCATTGACAAGAGGATCTTATCCACCTCTCTATGAAGTAATTCTTTGCTCAAGGTGAAGTTGATAAACCCCGGCGCAATGACCGACGCCCTGGCTATATCATCCATTGCCGGCAAGACCTGTACTATGGCCTCGGCTATCTCCAGAGGATTCATCTTGGCGGCCCGGGCCAGCTTCATCGCCACAGTAGAAGCATAATCGCCGTGCTCCGGGTTTTGAGGATGCTCCAGGAAGATATCGGAGATAGCTACCTGGGGTATGAGCCCGCTCGTCTGCGCCTCAATGGCGGCCCTCTCCAGGAGATTCTTTATGGTGTCCCTAATCATCGTCAAACGGTAACAATTATACAATTCCCTGCTTATACAGGGCAAGCCGATACGCTCCGGATACGCGGCAGGCCCACTTATTCTCCATCTCCAATATAACTGCGGAGCAGCTCGCGGGCTTCCTCAAGCATATCTTCAGGTACCAGTATCCTGCAGGGAAGAGAGGATACTCCGAGAAAGGAAACGGCGTCACGAGGCTCGATCATCGCCGTTATTCCCTGTTGCGTCAAGAGGTCGCACCATATCTCAGCGGTTATCTGGTCGGGTGCGCTTTCCAGGAACTCCCACTTCATTTCTCACTCTCCCTAGAATGGTACAGATCTTGACGCCTGCCCTTCAGGACCGGCATCGCGGCTCGAATTGAATCGACTTCCTCAGCATTGATATCCGCCATGATTATTTCCTCCCGATCCTGCGAGCCCTGAGCCAGGACCTTCCCCTCAGCGTTAATTACACAGCTCGATCCGCAGAAGGTCAGAGGTCCATCCGTACCCACGCGGTTACAGGCTATTACATGGGACTGGTTTTCTATTGCCCTTGCTCTGGCAAGAGCCATCCAGTGCGCCTCTCTGGGGAATGGCCATGAAGCGCAGACAGCAAGCGCGTGGCATCCCATCAATGTCAGGGCGCGGCTGATCTCGGGAAATCTCAGATCGTAGCATATGAGAAGCCCCCAATTGATTCCGCCAATTTCCACCAGTTCAAGGGAGTTGCCGGGGGTAATGTACCGGTCCTCATGGATGGGGGCAATCGGGATCAGATGGGTCTTACGGTATTTGCCGATAAGGCTGCCATCCGGACTGAACACAGCCAGCGAATTGTAAATGGCATCGCCCTGTCTTTCGGATAGTCCACATATTATGTTAATTGAATTGTTTCGGGAGGCGTTTTGGGTCGTGTTGAAGGGAAGTCCGGGCCAGACGGAAGCGGTCCTTTCAACCGTCCGCATTTCATACCCGGTATCGACAAGTTCGGGGAGGAAGAGCACCCCGCACCCCTGTTCCCCGGCCTGCCTGGCCGTCTCCATGATACGAGAGCAGTTCGCTTCGATATCGCCGGGGATGCAATCAATCTGGGCCAGGGCGATTTTCATATCTGAGTCGGCGGGTCAGGAATCCAGCGCTTTTACCAGCCTAATTCCGAGGTGTTCGGCCTCCATAAGCACCTCCGGTTTTTCCCTGACCTTTCCTTTTTCGAATATGCCTGTTACCGCCAGTTCTCCCACAACTTCATATCCCAGTGCCTCAAGTGGCAGGCGCATTGCCTCAAGTGTGAACCCCATATCCTTTCGGTCGTTTTGTTCGCCTACCGCCGCTAAGGCCGCCTTTCGCCCCTTATCGGCGAGCTTACTGTACCATGTATCGGGGCGTTGCGGGCTGAACACGTAGAAACAATACAGTCTATCGATGAACGCCTTCATTATAGCTGTAACGTTGTAATGGTGAATTAATCTCATTTCCCCCACTCACTTTTTGAGCAGGGCGACTATCTCGCCCGTCTGGGGAAAACGCTCTGTCTGGAACTTGGAGTAAATCAGTTTCCCATCGACCACCACGTCAAAGATACCCCCGCTTCCGGGAACGAGCCTGGCCTGCGTGCCCGTATCCTTTTCAATCTCTTCCGCCAGACTGGCGGCGCGAGGCCTGTAATTTCATTGAGAGCAATAATGGATTTCGATATTCATGTCGCACCCCTTTTGTTCGGGCTTCCCTTATATTTTATTATTTCTGAGTCCGTTTTGATAGGGTCGCGCAGTACTTACCTTTTCTTTTCATTACCGCCTCGGTTTTCCCGATCAAATCACTTGGGGAGCCACATAAACATTCCGTAACGCTCTGGCGTAAAATTCCTTCTTCATCTGCTATGAAACTGGTACTCCGGACTGGCGACGCGAAACGGACTGATAAGAAGCATTCGACATAAAGCAAGATCTGAGCAAGTCCCGGGGAAATTTAACTGTAAAATGAGGTTTTAAATTCGGCGGCCTTTGCCCGCCCACCTTCCCTTGAGCGGCTCGCTCTTTTTCGTCTCTACCACCTGTTCACCATATGACAGGTCTGTTTTGTGGATAATATACCCGGTTTGTACCCTCCCCCTACCCCTTCCCCACCTCGAACCTTATCTCCTCCACAACCTCCAGGGTATCCACCACCCTCTTCTCACCCGACCACCACGTCCTCGGCAGGATCAGATTCTTTTTTTCCTCTATCCTCTCCTTTATCTCCGGCTGAGTGAGCAGCTTAAGCATGCGATAGATTTCCTCCTCCAGCCTGACCGCGGGATCAAAGCCGAACTGGTCCGGCAGCTTGTTATAGACCGGCTCGTAGGGATGGATATCATATTCCACCCGCGGATTCTCCACCCTCTGGATGGTCACCGGTATTTTGAACTCACTGCTGGCCACTCTTCCAACGGTCTCCGCCAGCTCCCGGATGCTGAAGAAGCCGGACATCTGGTTGACCACATCGTACTGCCCCGGTTTCGGCGGATGCGTTATCAGGCGGGTCATGCACTGCATGGCATCCTCCAGGCCGATTAATCCGCGAATCTGCTGCCCGCTTCCGTACATGGTCAGCGGGAATCCTATTATGGCCTGGGCCACGAACCGGTTCACAACCGTACCGAACCATTCATCGATGTCAAGGCGGGTTCGAAGCCGCGGATCGGCAGCCACCTGTGATGTATGCACCCCATAGATGACGCCCTGCATGATATCGTAGGAACGCAGCCCCCAGAACCGGCAGGCCTTGTATATATTGTAGGTATCATGAACCTTGCTCAGATGATAGAAGCTGCCCGGGTCTCGCGGGGTCACCTCCCCACCCAGATTCCATTCCCGCTCGCCCCACTTGAGTGTGGCGTCCTCGGGGAAGCTCCCCTCGAAGAGCGGCCTGCCCGTTGGAGGGGTGCCGTATTCGCCCATCGTGCCCAGCTTGATTATGGAGCTCTGCGGGACCAGGTCCCTCATCATAAAGAGGGTGGCCAGCGTCCCCAGTACATTGTTCTGCTGCACATAGATGGCATGCTCTATATCTATCATGCTGTAGGGCGCGCTGGGGCATTCACCATAATATACAATAGCTTCCGGTTTAACTTCGTCGATGAACTCCTCCAGCCTCGCTCTTTCGTTAAGGATATCCATCTCCCTGAAATTTATCTCGATGCCCAGAACCTCGCGGGCCGCGTGGATCCGTTCCGTCATCCGTGAGATGGGGACTATGGTGTGGGCGCCCCTCCCCTTGACCCAATCCCGCCGGGCGTAGTTATCCACCCCGCTCACCTCACACCCGAGTGATCCCAGCCAGAGGCCGAGTGTCCATCCCAGGTAACCGTCAATTCCCAGTATCATAACCTTCATATTCCTGAGCAGGTATCCGTAGGGCGTCGGCTGCCATTCCGGGCATCCCTCGAATGTCACCGTATCCGGATCAAAGGGTTCCAGATCGCGCCTCCTGCGGCATGTTACCTTCCCCTTCAACTCAGGAATGAATTTGGCCGCCGGGCAGTTATTACAGTTGCACTTCTCGTTATGCATCCTGTGGTCCGTGCTCTGGCTGTCAATCATCGGATTGTCTCCTTAATAGTTCTTAACAGGCCGGCGACTGTCTCGCGCCGGACTCTTTGCCCGTATAATACCTTGTGGCGCCCCTGATAGCAACCGGACTGATGATGAATTTATAAATCCTTTTCCCCGCCCGCCGGTTCTTATTGATTCGGTGCCACCTCCGGCGGACATTTCCCACCCAACCACCCTTGTTCATCTCGGGGG
>JAWOBX010000036.1:0-64231 GCA_046484125.1 Dehalococcoidia bacterium
TTGCTTGTCGCAGCTATCTGGTTTGTCTCCCTCCCGGTTGACCATATGGAGCTCTTGCAGTGGGCATGGCAATGGATTGACGGCCAAATTGAGCAAATCTGAAGTTCACTCCTTTTTTGCTTCCCATAAAGTTCCACCTAACAGTTACGCTATGCCAGTGTAATGTCCCAAATGCTTCTATACAGATGTTCTGCACTGTGCCTTTCCAACTTATTGCTTCTTCTCAAAAGGTTCCCACACTAGATGAGACAATCCGGATGCAATTACCAAATACGCGCTTTTAATATTGACCATCAGCAAATACCCGTGATATCCTTTTACCAAAATTTAGTTATTCAACCTGGAAACCAATTTGAACTGCAACGGGAGTCATTGCAGTATATGGGTAACAATAGAGCATCCAGCTTTTATGAGCCTTATTAGTAATCCGCTGCGTCGGATGTCATTGTCTGTGATATATAAGGGAGAGGCTATGCGGGCGAATCACTTTGAAGCCACCAGAACAAGTGATTGGGGATTGCTGATATATCAGTTCGGAAATAGCGATGTATACTTTAATGACGAGGGACCATTACCCCGCATAGAGAACTTTGCAGCGCACCTAGAGTTGCTCGCGACGTGTCTGAACGAAGGTGGAGGAACTCCCGTTCCGGTGAACGGGCCTTCGGGGAGCCCCTCAGGGATTGACATCAGTGATTTTCAAGAGAGCCGGCGAACAATATGTCGCAGGGCCAAGAATGATGAGGAACCGGTTATCGTGAATAATTTCCACTTCCCGATTCTTAGTGAAGTACTGCGTAATATTATTTTTTCATACCCTAACTTAACATCATGGAAGATATGCCCCATCCTTACTGATCAAGAACCCAGGCAGCACCAGGATACGCGCGATATCATTCCGCTGTTAGTAACCTACCTGCAAGCCTTCGAAAAGGTTTCTCACTGTTTTGAGCAGGTTGACCCTATGATTATAGAAAAGGAACCTCACAATTATAATACCGTACTGGAGTGTTACGAGTATTTCCGCAATCAGCTTGAACCGAAGGTCCGCGAAGCCCGGGCGGTATTGTTCAACATTACTACTGGTACACCTGCAATGAGCTTTGCCGCTGGACAGATTTTTGCCACCAACCCACGAATCAGCTTCCTTTATTCCCCGTGGAACGAATCCCCAAAGCCGTTGGAGATCAAGGCTTTTCACCAAAGGGTTAAGGCGAACACTCTTGATAAAGTACGCCGCATGCTGGCGCGATATGAGTTCCAGGGAGCGGCTGATGTGCTGGAATCGGAGGATAACGGATTCAGAGAGGAAGACATCGGTAACTCCCTGCAAATAATAAAGGCCCTGGCTGCCTGGAAGAACTATGATTTTACCCTGGCAAATAAGCTTCTGAAAGATTACCAGCTATTTTCTGAGGTAACACCAGGTATGAAGTCGGTATGTGAAAGGTTATCTTCCGAACAGGATCCCTTTACACCTGACTTCTGGCAGGCCAAGCTCCAGGACGTAGTTGCCCGGATGGAAGGGGACGTTTATAGCGAAGCTTACGCCGATTTGCTGGTGCATCTTCACAATTTTCATGACGTTTCTCTGCAGCGGGCGCTTAACTACCAATACCCAAATATAAATTTTTCCGAGAACCAACTGGGAGATGATATATTAAGTCAACTCGGCGAAATCCACACAGAACATGTGCCTATAGACCAAAAGAAGTTGTACAGAGAGAATGATAGATTCCATTTTGTTTACTGGTTAAACTCAAAATACGGTAATGATCATTTCTTCAAACAGTGGTTTGAATGGTACGAAATATTCAGGTGGTTTAAGACCCAGTATGTGGATGAAAAACGTCATGAACTCATCCATACATCGCTCAACCTCCAACGCGCGTTTTATGATAACATCATCGGAAATTGGATAACGGTCCCCGAAAACCATGGCCCACGGTATTTGCTGGCGCTTGTACGTAGAAGTCTGCCTGATGATTCCTATCGGTGTCACATCCCCGGGCTGATCGAATCGGTTTGGTCGGCTCTGAATTCTGAAATGGAGTGTGACGAAATTTTACCTGATATCTCAGCCTCCAACGAGGAGATATTGGTCTCCAAACTCGAAGAAAGTTTTGGCAATATGAAAAACAGGGAGGTTGACACTATCGTTAAGTTCCTTAACGATTGGAAAGATAAGGAGCTTTCTGTTGATATAGAAAGGCTTACCGTTAATGCCCAAATGAAGCAAAAAATGAAAGATGAGCTGGAAAAGAGCGGAATAAAGCCTTTACCTCAATGGAATTATCTCATCCATGAGCAAGGTAAAAAAGAGGATGCTCAAAAAGAGTTTAAAGTAGGCATGCTTACCCGGCTTCATCCCTGTTTGCAACCCGAGCAGAAAAAGACCCAAAATGAAGTGCGGTCAGCTTTGATAGCATATTTGAAAAACGAGAAAACCCTTGAAGAGGTATTCCGCACCTACTGCTCTCCGAAAGACAGCAGGAAAAAGTCAAGTTCTACCGGAAAGGCGGCAAATTCTACCCGTAAAAAACCGGGATCGCAGCCCAAAAATGGCGAGAGGAAAGAGCCACTGAAAAACATTATACTAAAAAGCAATACTGTAAAAACTGAAATGACCAGTTCTGCGGCGCTGAGCACCAATAACATCATCACCTCGGCCACTGCTCACGGAATCCTGGTAGCGGCTTCACTGCTTCGATTGGAGGGAATAAGGGAAGAAGTGAGTGTCTATTTTCATCTCAGCGAGTGTGTGAAACAGCTCGAGCAAGTTAACCGGGTCACGGTAAAGTACATATATTTAATCGGACTCGATTCGAATGCTATTGATAGAGATTCATGGGTAAGCTTTGTAGAAATGGTGAATAATAAAGAATTCAACGTACGTCTGTTCAATAAGAATAGAGAAGTTCAGAAAATCATACGGGGCGCACACCCGCAAAACGAAACTGAATATTGTTCAATTGAGTTCATCGAAACCGGTTATCCAGTATGGATGCGGGAAAAGTACCTGGAGGAACTACAAAACGATAAGAAAGCCGATACTTACTTGAAAGCAGTCAGGGCTAACTCCCGTGATAATTCGCTGTTTTCTCAGGCCAGGCAGGCCGTTGATAATGGTAAAGATGAACCGATGAGACTGGTCTTAGAGTTGATTTCCCGACAGGACGAATGAGTTGTGAAAAAGAAGGTTGTAATACAAAAAATTGACCTTGATACCTGCCTGACAGCATTCATCCTCGATGTTTCTGAGGAAGATGATGTTGTATCAGTTCAGTCGCAGGCAACGGATGAAGATCTGCGCAATCCTGAAGTCATCTGTATTGAATGCGGGGGAAGTGGTCAGGTTCATTTGAACAACTTCGACCACCATGAAAGTGGAGTTTCCGAGCCGGCCTGCCTGCAGGTATTCAAGCTGATAGACG
The DNA here is from genome assembly GCA_046484125.1 of Dehalococcoidia bacterium. Classification (GTDB taxonomy): domain Bacteria; phylum Chloroflexota; class Dehalococcoidia; order SZUA-161; family SpSt-899; genus JBGLNL01. The sequence goes on from JAWOBX010000036.1 coordinate 3,435, forward strand.
GCAGTTCGGAACTGGAAAGAGTGGTGGAATATGTTGCGAAGGTTGATACTGATCCAAAATCTATAGAACAACCTGACCGACCGGATTTCATTTCTCTTTCCAGCCTTTTCTCCGGAATGCTTCTAGAACAAAAGGATCCGGGGCGGCAGCTTTTTGAAGGAATGGGTATATATGAAACGATCTTAGCTGAGGGAATTGATCCGTTCGGTGCCATGCCTCGGCTGTCGGAGTGGGAAGATTATTTTCAGGCCAAACAAGCCAATAGACTGTTACTCAGCCGGGAAAGTGCTCGAGTTGAGGTGTTTGAAACCGCAGGAGGCCTTAAATGCGGCTACTTGGAAAGTGAAGTCATTGGAGGACCCGGATTGATCTACAACAAGGGCTGCGATGTTGCTATTGTGTATAGCACTGAATTTGGTGAGGCAAAAATCCCTAAATTCACCATTGCCGGGAAAAACGGCATCAGGGTTGATGGATTGCTTGCCAGCCTGAACGAACTTGAGCCAGGTTGGGGCGGACCCGGACACGGGACAATTATTGCTTCACCAAAGACCGGGAGCTGGCTTCCGGCAAAAGAGGTATGCCGCATTGTGTCAAGGAACCTTTGATAAATATAATCGCTGTTCGAGCGATCAGACTGGCGAAACTATCACATTGAAAGGGCAATGCTATAGACAATTTCACACCAGTCGAATTACTCCCGAAAACAGCGTTTCAAATACAAAGGAATTCACCCTGCGGACGTCTTGTGAAATTGGGAACAATCCGTTTTCCCCTGACCGGGGAAAACAGCGATGCTGATATGCATCCGAATCAATCGCTGTTTTAGGGTTACTTGCAGGTATTGACATGCCTGCTTCATTACTGTAAGATACCCTGATTGCCTTCTGGGAAAGATTCATGGCCATAAACGAAAAATATAGTTATCTCACAGAAGAACTTTTCCAGGCCTGGCAGGGGGGTGACTCCACTGCCAGAAATATCTTTTATGAAGCAATTTTTGATTATTACTGGCCGGTTATAACTAAAAAACTTGGAGAGAAGTTTATCAGATATGACGATACCGTTAATGTTTTTTCGGAAGAACAAGCAGCGGCAATGGATATAATTGAAAAGGAATTTGATTTTTTTGAAAATAAACACCTTAATAATAAGGAAAAATTTATAGGGTGGCGTGACCCTGGCCAGTTTTTCGGCTATCTATGGAAGAACCGACTGGTACGACTTATATACGATTATTGGCAAGATAAGCCAAAAAGACCAATCTCGGGAGACGAACCGATTTATTTAGATGATGAGAACGAGACAAGCATTCTCGATCAACAGATAAGCGGAGATTTTGATCCAGTCGATGAGGTAGCCAATGAGGATCTCAAACAACAGTTAATCCAGTGGATATTGAATAATAAAGATAGAGTCTCAGTAACAAACTGGTTGACCCTGGGCGCGTATTGTGTTGCATTGACTGAAGGTTACAATAATCAAGGCAAAGGCAAGCACGAGTTTAACGCTAGAGTCGCTGAATTGATGGGAATACCTGTTGGGAACCAGCTCAGGACGAGAATCAACCATATGTTGAATCAAATCAGAGACATTATGAAGGATACAGGTGATTGGGAGCAATTTCGCTATTTTTTTGAAGATAGTGATGATGAAAACGGTGGTGAAGATGAGAATGGGTGAAATGAAATGTCGTTTACAGCCGCTAGATTATTATGGAATTGTAAATCAGCATATTTTGACTGAGTAGCAAGATGGGATAAAAATAATACTGGTGAAGAAAGAATGAGTTCGGAAAAGGCACTAACGTGTACTCAATACGCGCCGTATATATTTGATTACATCGAGGGGGCGCTTGATCAGGAACAGAAATTATCTGTAGCCTCTCATCTATCGCGGTGCACCGATTGCCTGCAACTGCTAGCCACTTTGAAGCAGAAACAGGCAGACTATACAGATGCACGGCCGATTGGCGGGATACTGACGCTAGATCTTGCCGATAGATCGGTTATCGATGATATTGTTCAATATCTATTGCATAATGAGGCCCAGCAGAAACATATCGGGCTATGCAATATGCTGATATCGGCGCAATGGCAACTGCGTTCCCTGTGGCTGTTACAGGGGCGGCTATACAACGAGCTGCGCAGACAGGGGAAAAAGGCGATGATGATCTCCCCTGTAGTACTGCCGGAAATCATGACAGAAGGAATAGAATCATCAGAATGTGAATATATCTTGATATATAACATCGGGCATTTTCCTGATTGCTGGGAAGCGATTCAGGAGTTATCGGCGGCAGGCATTAATGTCGTTGCCAGTATTAGTGAGAACGATCTGCAGCTTGGTGAGGAATTGAGCCAGGGCGTTGTTACGGCGAATTGTCATATCATATCATTTGCGAATAGAGATCCGGCCACGGTTTATGCTACAGAGCAAAACCGGTTTAATCAGTACCTGAACCAGCGAAAATCAGCACTGATCAATGAACTGAATCAGCGCCCGGATATTAAGGAACTGGTCGCGTATCTATATTTATTTGACACTTTGGGAATCGCGGCACCGGCTTCACTGCTGGCTCGAATCCTCAAAACGGATGAAAATGAGATAATAATGAGCCTTGATGGTACGACTTCACTAGCCTATAGAATCAGGAAAAAGCCTCCAGTATTCTATTGCACTGAAAACGAGCTTGTAGCCAACGCCATGCGCCATGAACTAATCAAAGACGCTGATCGGGAAAACAAATACAAAGGCATCATAGCGGCAGCCGGGCCCCAAAATAGAGATGAATCCTTCACAGTAATGATGCTCTTTCACATGCTCGAAAGGCGAGGCGAGCGGATACTCGCCAGAAATCTGTATAAGGATAATCAGGAACAAATCGAAAATCTATGGAAAGAACTGGGTGCGCGGGAACTCGTTTCATGGGGTATTACATTGCGTGATCTCTGCCTGTATGAGGGTGCCAAGAATGTGTTGAGGAAAGGCATTGAAAAGCAACCAGAAAATATCTATCTTCGGCATGCTCTGGCTACTGTCATGGAAAGACAACGTAAATATCCCGAAGCGGAAGCCGAATTCCGTCAGGGATATGATATAGATCCAGACAATATCTTCTTGCTCCAGGCCTGGGGCGATATGGAACGGAAACGATCTGTTCAAAGCCGAACAGAGGACAGGCGCAGTGAGGCCCTCGGACTTTTCCAGAAAGCTCAGTCTATTGATCCTGAAAATCTGCATGTTCTGGTGTCACTGGGGAACCTGGAAGCTGAGACCGGTGACCATCGAACTGCTACCGATTACTTCGATAGAGCACTGGAAATTGATCGTTATAACCTTTACGCATTACATTCCAGGGGAGAATTGTTTAGGAGGCAACGGAAGTGGGCCGAAGCCGCTTCCGATTATGAGAAGGTTATTGAAATAATGCCGAAAAACGTTCCGGCTCATCATGCACTGGGGCAGATTGATTTGGAGCGGGGTCATTTTAAAAAGGCGATGGAGCGTTTTCATAAGAGAATTTATAAAATTGATCGGGAAAGTAAATATACCCTTCATTCTATCGGTAACCTGTACATCGAACTGGCTGATATTACTGGTAATGATAATTACATGAGCAATGCGTTCAATTACCTTGAACGTGCCCGCCAGGTCGACCAAGAAAACATTGAAACCTATACTTCGCTGGCCAAGCTGGAGAGAAAACAGGGCAACTATACAGCGGCGCTGGAAAATCTCAATTTGGCGGAAAACAGGGATCCTGAAAACCTCTACGTGAAGTTGGGACGTGTGGAGGTGCTGAAGGCCCAGAGGGATATGGATAGAGTAACAGAACTGGCATATCAAGTACTTGATGATAATCCGAAAAACGTAGTAGCTATGGTATTGTATGCCAAGCTGAGAGCGGAAAGCGGGTTCTACGATGAGGCGCGAAGACTCCTTAAGGATGCCAGAACGATGGATCCCGGGAATCTTAGAATATACAATGACTGGGGAGAAATGGAAGCTTCGGTTGGTAATTATGAAAAGGCGGTAGAAATACTAGGTGATGCTCTTGATATAGATGATGAAAACTCCTATGTTAATTTGAAGTATTCCGAGATACTCAAACGATTGGGGAACTTTGATGAGGCAGAGGAGTACCACAAGAAAGCAGGCAATTTAATGGGGTTGGATAGCTTGTGATAAGACTAATGTCGGCAAATGAAAAAAAGCACCCGTTTCGGGTGCTTTTTTTATGGGATTGAAATGATTTGTGGTGGGCTGAGGCTTATATATTTAGAAAGATGATTACAGAATCAAAAGAGCGAAAAAATTGGCATTTGAATTATTCCGGGGAATAAGCGGCTTTTAATAATGTGGAGAGGATGATATCGGGGCAGGGTATTTCAGAAAAATTTCAGGAGGCAAACCATGAGACAGCCAACAATTTTTAACAGGGTAATTTTCGCAATCATATCATGCTTGCTGGTGGTTTCGGTGTTCGGGACGTTTCCGGTTATGCTGGCGGGGGCAAGTGGATTTAATACCGGGGACACAGTCAAAACAACCGATCTGCTGAATGTTCGAACAGGGCCGGGACTCAGCTATGACGAAATCTCGGACCCTGATTATGCCGCCAACAACTGGTGCGCACCCGCAGGGGAGGAAGGTGTTGTTCTCGCCGGACCTTCCTACGCGGATGGATATACCTGGTACAAAATTGATTTCGGCCCTGGATTGTATACCGGGTGGTCGTCTGATCATCGCCTCGTAAAGGTGGAGGCACAAACGTTTTCAGCCGGCATCGTCGATTATGTGCCTACCAGCATAACAGAGGTAGAGGCTGGTGATTCGGTGACCATTGGTGCGAGTTTCGTCAACACCGGTAATACCGCCTGGCAATTCGTAGCCGGGGCCACGGTGTGGGATTCCAATGGGAATCAGGTGGCCAATTACAGCGAGACTCTTTCCAGCGCGCTGCAGCCGGATGAGCAGCATACCGTTACCTGGCGCCATCCGGTAACTACTGAAGGCGATTACTGGGTCCAGTTTGGGGTATGGAAAGACACCCCCTATATATCGGAGAATTTACTGGATAAAGCACCCAGTCCATCGCAAAAGCTTATTTCAGTAACAGAACCTCAAGTTGTAGATAATGCACCCCCTGTAATTGAGAATCTTTCTGCATATCCATCTTCCATAACCGAAGGCGAAAGTGTGACGATCTCATTCTCGGTGAGTGACAGCGGTGGAAGCGGCCTGAACCGGGCTGAGTTGTGGAAAAAGTTTGGCTCTGGTAACTGGGAAGAGGTTGATCATAAATATTTAAACGGAGACCAATCTGAAGGAAGTTTTACAGATATACCTCAATCGGCAGGTAACTTTCAGTATAGTCTTCACGTGGCCGACAATGCCGGGAATCTGGTCTCTGAAGATCGGCAGGTTGAAGTCGAAGCAGATGAACCAGAACCGACGGTTTCGCCTGTTCAACCGGACCCCGCGGATATAATTCCACCTTCGGTTGATTACTTCAACATATCACCGACCGAGATATCACCGGGCGAAAGCGTTAATGTCGATTACACTGTCTCCGATTCAGGTAGCGGTCTTAAAACAATAGAACTCTGGAGAAAGCGCGAGGCAGGGAGCTGGGAAATAATAGACCTCACGGTTATCGATGGTACTGGCGATACTCACACAACCAGCTTTATTGATAGCCTGACTTCAAGTGGCACATTTTACTATGCGCTCAATGTTTTTGATAAAGATGGTAATCAAGTTTATGAGGAATACGGCACGTCGGTACTTGTGGTTGAGAATGACCCAACTACGACGCCAACTCCCACACCAACTGAGCCATCACCCGAATTAAACCAGCCTCCCTATGTTCCTGAAAACCCTTTCCCCGCCGATGGCGAAAGCGGGATTAAAGTCAACTCAATCCTGAATTGGAATGGCGGAGATCCTGATGGTGATGCTGTTTTCTATGATGTTTACCTAGAAAAGGAAAACTCTTCCCCGGATAAACTGCTTGTGGAAAATCTCACACATACTAGTTTTGATCCCGAAAATCTTGAATATGACAGCCACTACTACTGGCGAGTGAAAGCAGAGGATACTAAAGGCAATGTGGCGGAAGGTCCTGTGTGGGATTTCTATACCGATTCCTGTCCAGTGAATATATCCGCCCAAATTGATTCTTATATTCCTTCGGGTTTAACGGAGGTAGAGGCTGGTAATCCGGTGACCATTGGAGTGAGTTTCGCCAATACCGGTAATACTACCTGGCAATTCATAGCCGGAGCGACGGTGTGGGATTCCAACGGGAACCAAGTGGCCAATTACAGCGAGACTCTTTCCAGCGCGCTGCAGCCGGATGAGCAGCATATCGTTACCTGGAGCCATCCGGTAACTGCTGAAGGTGATTACTGGGTTCAGTTTGGGGTATGGAAAGACACCCCATTTATAGCGGAGAATTTGCTGGATAAAGCCCCCAGTCCATCGCAAAAGCTTATTTCAGTAACCGAATCTCCTGTTGTAGATGATACCTCCCCTGTAATCGAGGATCTTTCTGTATACCCATCTTCCATAACCGAAGGTGAAAGTGTGACGATCAATTTCAGTCTCAGAGACCGCGGAGGCAGCGGGTTGAAACAAGTGGAGTTATGGAGGAGGCAAGATACGAGTGATTGGCAGGAAGTGAATCATAAGAAGATTTCCGGGAACTATTATACCGGCACTTTCAGCGATACCCCGCCATCAGCGGGCACCTGGGAATACGGACTTCACGTATTGGACAACGCAGGTAACATTACCTATGAGGATCAGCCGTTAAGTGTTCTGGTGGAAGAACCGGAACGGACGCCTTCACCCACGCCTTCTTCTACTCCAACCCCGTCAACCCATCCGTATCATACTGATTTTGATTTGCACAATATGTTTGGCTTTGACAATGGCTCGATAACCGGATCGGATATTGAGAGTTACATTTCAAGCACATACCCGACCTCTCCCATGCTACAGGAGAAGGCAATCGGAGATGCGTTTATCAATGCCGGACAAGAGTACCAAGTGAACCCTGCATTTTTAGTTGCCACTGCTCAACATGAAGGTGGTTTTGGCACGTTAGGCTGGGCCAGTTCCCATTACCACTGCCACAACACTATGGGTTGGTGTGTTAACCCTGATCACCCCCATCCGGATAGCTGCAACTGCTACGATAGCTGGTCAGATTGCATACAAACGACAGCAGAAAGAATAGCCAACGGACCGTACTATTACAGATATTCCCCGTCAAGAGAGACTGTGGACGAAATAAGAGACGTATATGCAGAACACAAGAATACCGATACTATAGTGCGATATATGAATGATCTGTACTGGTTTTCTCAGGTCGACGTAGATATCACCAATTGGGGGCCGACGGAAATAACCGTCGAAGCACGAAAATCTGCCGATAACGATATCAAAGTCAGTTATGAGTTAATTGATAAGAATAACAAAGCTATCGAAATACCCCATGTGGCACATGCGAATCCTCCGTCAGTCAATTTAAATGGTCAATCACTAACCTTAGGTTCGTCTAATTTAGTTTTTCTGCATATTTGTTTGATGCCTCAAAATAATAGTAATTTGGATGAAATTAATGACATACGATTAAGAATAGTATTTCAGGGAGAAAAGCTGCGTCGCGTATATTATTTGGAACCCGGTTTTGACAAAATTCTAAACATTGTTAGTTCGGGATTTGATATTACTCGTGATGGCTACAGCTTTTCAAATAATTCGTTCAACAAGGGTAAATGTTACGGCATGGCTGCAACGAGCATACTTTATTTCAATGACGAACTGGCAAGGCCATCTGGTTTTAACACTACATATGCTCTCGATACTAACACCGCGGAACCGGCTATTGATAGATATCAAGATGAGCCTTTTCTAAACAATATCGATGACAGATCCGCATTGTTCGAGGACAACAAACTAGATATGACGGAATATGCCGAATTAAGACGAATTCTTGGTCAACGGGGACCAGTCATAGTTATCCTACACCAGGGAATACTCACCGGGCATCATGCGGTGGTCGCTTACAAGCTAATTGAAGAGGACAATAAATCATACATTGCAATATACGATCCAAACTGGCCGTATAAACCGGTACCTAGCAACATTAAAAACGCTTTCACTTATATTGAATATGATCATCTGACCAATGAGCTTGAGTATGGCGACTATAACCGTTTCAAATTTATTGAGGCGCGGAAGGACCCTTGGTACCAGCGTATAGAAATATTCAGTCCGGCGGAGGTTAGAGTTCGCGATTCCCAGGGCAGAACTACGGGAATGATAAACGGTCAAATTTTAGAGGAAATACCTTTCTCTTGCTACGATAATGAAACTGAGACAGTTACTGTTTACCACCCTGATGATACGTTTATGTACGAAGTCGCTGGTAATGATAACGGATATTATGGTTTGGAGATCACATCAACAGAATTTGGTAAGACAAAGACAATTACCCTCAATGATGTACCTACCACCGGTAATTCGTCTCATCTTTACTCTATAGACTGGAAGGAATTAACTGCCGACGGTCATGGTATCACCGTTGAGATCGATTCTGACGGAGACGGTATATTTGAAGAGAAAAGTATTCCGAACAAGAAAAGTCTGACTGTCATAACAGATAAACATGTGCCGGCTGGCAAAGCTGACGACCGGTGGAGTAACTGGGGAATTGCCATTGTGATAATTGGCCTCGCCGCTGTTGGCTACGTCGTCTTAAGGTTATAGTAATATCCACTGAAATGATTCTCCGTTACTAGTCGTTTTACTTAATAGAAGGGGCTGAATCTCTCGAACTGTCAGTCACTTTTCGGTAGGAGGTTAGAGATGGCTATAGTAAGTCTGATAACAAGGACTCATTCCTGGGAGGTAATACCCAATAACGGTAGTTTTTTTGGTCGATATACCGACCATATATCTGGTAAGGCAATACAATTCATGTATAACAAGGCGGACGACCATGCGAAATTATTCGGCAAGTACGAAATAGAAATACCTATCGGGAATAGCATTGCTGTTAATGTTCTGGATATGATGATTAGCGAACGAGTATGGCTGCTCACCTGTGTTGACGAATCCATAAAATCAAAATCTCTCAAGTGAACTGGGAATTGAAAGATCAACCTACTCGGCAATGTTTATGTTAATAGGAAGCAGAAAATGGGCATCATAAAAGCTCTCGTCAAAATATCCATAATTATCATCCTTTTCTGGTTCGTTTTCAGGCTTGGTGCGGTAGGTAGCGACCCTTTGTGTGCCGACACTTATTGCCAAGTGGTAAACCAGATGCTTGATGATGTACGTGAGCTCACTCATAATCTAGAGAAAGTATTATCGGAACACGAAAACGGCAGGTAATCCTGTATTTTGCAACCCAGCCAGCTCTTCGCAGGTTTACTGACCAGGATAGCTACAAAGAATAGCAACTAATACTAATAACGGCCGACTATAAAAGAAGGAAGGGATTTTCCTCTGAAGAAGTTTCTACTTAATTAACGAGGTAACAGTAAAAAGGCCCGAAGCGGAGAATCTCGGAAGGAATAAATTTAAGCTGAAAAAGGCCTTGCCCTTTTACCCAGAAGCATTTTTTCAGGCTCATCCACCACTGGAAATCATTACCCCTTTCAGGCTCATTTTCCATTGGAAGAGAGTCAAACTTGACCAAAGTAAATATACCTGATACAATAATGGACACTTCGTCGGCGACCTCAAAAATGGGGCGCCAAGCGAAAGAGACAAAGCAAAAAACTGAATATTGAGGCTGCTTGGATCCGCAGGGACTGAGACGGCGAAATTGTTGAATAATAGAAGCCTTCTTGGTATGACCGGGAAGGCTTTTTTGGTTTAGCTGGGTTATGCAATATTTTTAAAAGATGATCCATATCCTTGAGAGTTGTGGAGGTTACAATCATGGGAGTTGAACGTTCTACAAACAACCAGAAACCGACAATAGGGTTCATCGGGGCGGGTACCGTAGGTACCGCTCTTGCCGTAAGGCTTTTCGAGCAAGGTTATCCGGTTATTGCGGTAGCCAGCCGCTCGAGGTCCTCTGCCGATAAGCTGGCGGAGAAGGTAAATGAGTGTAAAGCATACGAAAACAAACAGGCCGTGGCCGACAGATGCGACCTGGTTTTCGTAACAACCCCGGATGACGACGTGCTCGACGTGGTAAACGAGTTGAAATGGCACGGGGCACAATCAGTAGTCCATTGCAGCGGTGTTGATTCCCTCGATGTCCTGGAGAAGGCAAAGACCGACGGCGCGCAGGTCGGCGGATTTCACCCCCTCCAGACTTTCGCCAGCGTCACTCATGCCATTCAGAATCTTCCCGGCTCCACTTTCGCCCTTGAGGCGGAGGGGCCACTACTGGAAACGCTCAGGGAAATGGCGGAATCCCTGCAGGGCAAGTGTGTTACCCTGGGGGAAGGTGATAAACCGCTTTATCACGCTGCGGCAGTTATTGCCTGCAACTACATGGTCACCCTGATGAAGATGGCCACCGATCTCTGGCAAACCTTCGGTGTCTCGCCGGAGGAAGCAACCGAAGCGCTGATGCCCCTGGTTCGCGGAACGGTGAACAATATCGAGAATGTCGGCCTGCCCGATTGCCTCACCGGTCCGATTGCTCGCGGAGATATAGGTACCATCACCAAGCACCTGGAGATTATGGAGGAAAGAGTACCGGAGATCGCCAGCACATATCGAGAGCTGGCCTTAAAAACCATTCCGGTCGCCTTAAGCAAAGGTAAAATCGATCTGGCCAGAGCGGAGGAACTTCGCCTGCTGCTCACTGGTTCCGAAAAGTATTCATACACGGAGGTATGGCGTCAATGAGGATGATGATGAAGAGCAAGATTCACCGGGCAAGCGTAACTGAAGCCAATCTGGATTACGAAGGCAGCATCACCATCGACCGGACTTTAATGGAAGCCGCGGATATCCTGCCCTACGAGAAGGTTCAGGTCCTCGATGTTACCAACGGTTCCCGTCTGGAAACCTATGCTATAGAGGGCGGCCCCGGTGAAATATGCATTAACGGAGCGGCCGCTCACCTTGTCCAGGAGGGTGATACCGTCATTATCATTACCTATCAGTGGGTACCTGAGGAAGAGGCGAGAGAATACCACCCGACAAAGGTCTTTGTTGATTCAAGGAACAGGATCGTCTCCAGCGAACTTTGCGCTGCGGTTTAATCCCGCCCAATGGAGAGCTATATGCCTGTGACCATCAGTCAAATACTAGAGATGAAAGAGCGAGGGGAGAAATTCTCCATGCTCACCGCTTATGATTATTCCACGGCCAGACTGGTCGACGAAGCCGGTGTGCCACTTATACTGGTGGGAGACAGCCTGGGCATGGTGGTGCTGGGATACGATTCCACGATACCCGTGACCATTGACGACATGTTACACCATACCAAAGCGGTTAGCAGGGGTGCCAGGAATTCGCTCGTGATCGGGGATATGCCGTTCATGACTTATCACATCTCAACCGAGGACGCCCTTCGAAACGCGGGCAGATTCCTCCAGGAAGGCGGCGCGCAGGCGGTGAAGCTGGAGGGCGGTGAAGCTGTAGCCGAAAAAGTCAGCCGAATAGTCTCATCAGGAATACCCGTCATGGGGCATCTTGGCTACACTCCCCAGTCAACGCATCAGCTGGGAGGACCCAGAGCCGTCGGAAAGAGCGTCGAGGCCGCTCAACAACTGCTTTACGATGCCCAGATTCTTGAGGAGGCCGGCGTTTTTTCCATTGTGCTGGAACTGGTTCCAGCGCCGCTGGCGAAACTGGTAACTGAAAAAGTCGGTGTTCCCACAATAGGGATCGGCGCGGGCAGTGATTGCGACGGGCAGGTTCAAGTAATCAACGACATCCTGGGACTGATTGCCGATTTTGTTCCCAGGCACGCAAAGCAATACGCAAGGCTTCATGAGATCATCAGAGACGCTATCTCTGAATACGTCTCGGAGGTAGGAACAGGCTCCTTCCCGACCGCTGATAACAGTCCAAAAATGGATGAGAGCATCCTCGAGCAGATGCGATAACCCCGTTTTCCCACGTTTTCCGTCTGTGTATGATATAATGTGATTCTGTCGGATAAATAGTGCGCGGAAAGTAAAATGCCAAAAAACGGTTTTATAACGCTGATCATAATAGTGGCGATTATAGCCATTCTATTTACCATATTCTCTCCCGGGGGCGATGAAGTCACAGAGGATATATCGCTGGATAAACTGATCACAATGGTAAAGGCAGGCGACGTTGCCGAGATAGAGGTCAAGGGTGATTCGCTCAAGGTCACAACGTATGCCGGCGAGGAACTCAAGTCCAGGAAAGGCTCAGAAACCGACCTCCTGCAGCTTTTCAGAGAGGAAGGCATTCCCCTCAGCGCTGTGTCCATCGTGTACGAGGAAGAGGGGGGTGGACTGGGTGAGGGGTGGTCACTGGTACTGATCCAATTCCTTCCCCTGATCTTGTTCGGGGCGCTGCTGATATTCCTGTTGCGCCGGGCACAGGGTGGAGCTAATCAGGCTATGGGCTTTGCCAAGAGCAAGGCAAAGATGTTCACCGGAGATATGCCCACTGTGACCTTCGCTGATGTCGCCGGAGCGGAGGAAGCCAAAGAGGGCCTGGAAGAGATAGTTGAATTCCTGAAACACTCACAAAAGTTCATTTCTCTGGGAGCCAAAATACCTCGCGGCGTACTCATGGTCGGGCCGCCGGGAACAGGTAAGACTCTCCTGAGCCGGGCTGTGGCCGGAGAGGCCGGCGTGCCCTTCTTTTCTATAAGCGGGAGCGAGTTCGTGGAGATGTTTGTTGGCGTTGGCGCGTCCCGGGTTCGAGACCTATTTGATCAGGCCAAAAGAAACGCTCCATGCCTCATATTCATAGATGAAATAGACGCGGTCGGCCGCCACCGTGGAGCCGGAGTTGGTGGGGGACATGATGAACGGGAACAAACCTTGAATCAGATACTCTCAGAGATGGACGGTTTTGAGGTCAACACAAATATAATAATACTTGCCGCCACCAACCGGCCTGATATTCTCGACCCAGCCCTGCTGCGACCAGGCAGGTTTGATCGTCGAGTCGTGCTCGATCAGCCGGATATCAAAGGGCGAAAAGCGATACTTGAAGTTCATATGAAAGGCAAGCCAACCGATGAGGCTGTCGACCTTGAAGTCATCGCCAAGCAGACCCCGGGATTCAGCGGGGCCGACCTTGCAAACCTTGTCAATGAGGCGGCCATCCTCGCCGTCCGGAGAGGAAAGAAAACAATCAGCCTCGCCGAACTGGAGGAGTCCATCGACCGGGTTCAGCTTGGCCCGGAGAGAAAAAGCCGCGTCATCAGTGATAAGGAGAAAAGAATCGTCGCCTACCATGAGACCGGCCACGCTCTGGTAGCCAGGATGCTGCCCAATGCCGATCCCGTTCATAAAATCTCCATTATAGCAAGAGGTCTGGCCGGTGGTTACACCAAGCAACTGCCTACGGAGGATCGGTATCTTACGTCGCGTTCCCAGTTTGAAGACATGCTGGCCACTATGCTGGGAGGGCATGCCGCCGAGGAGATCGCCTTTGGCGATATCACTACCGGTGCGAGCAACGATCTGGAACGTGCGACACAAATAGCGCGGACAATGGTCATGCGTTACGGGATGAGTGAAAGAATCGGGTATGAAGAGATCCCGATCAGCGATGCGCTGGTCGAAGCCCGAAAAGGGAATGTCGAGTATTTCGAGGTTTACGGGGATGACCTCCTGTTAAAGACCAGAGATGGACGTATACTGCAATCGCGCAAAGAGGAGGAATCGCCCCTTTCCCAGTTGCTGCATGAACACGGGATTGATCCGGAATCATCCGGAATAAAGATCTTCGTCAAGGAATCCGCCGGACTTAACGGCCTGGGACTTCGTGTGTATGGTAAGAGACAGGAGATGGTTTTCCTGGGCAAGGAGATATCGGAAGAACGGGACTATGGCGAAAAGATAGCAAATGAAATCGACGGAGCCGTTCATCGACTAATCGAAAACGCGTACGATACCGCCAGAGAAATTCTGACAGATAATCATTCAAAGCTTGTTCAGATAGCTGAAAATCTCATTGTAGAGGAAACAATAGAGGGTGAGGCGTTGAACCGGCTTTTTGACTCTCCTACGGTGGAACCCGCGCCGGAATCGGGGGTCGAGGAGCCCGCTACCAAAGCCACCGAAATCATAAACAGACCATCGGAGAAAAAACACCGGCACCTACCCGGTGACGCTTATCCCGGCGGTGATTCACCTCCGGAACCACAGACCCAATAACGAGTAAGTATTATCCCCCAAAACAAACAACAATTAGAACTGGTATCTTCAGGTATTGCGTCAATGCTGGCCATTTCTCCTCCAGAAGAACGTCCTCAGGTTTTCACATTAAACAACCAGCTTTAACAAGTGAGTCAGTACCCATCCTAAACCGATACAAATAGGGAAGGTCATTATCCACGCGGAGATTATATTCCCGGTAACCCCCCACCGGACTGCCGAGAGGCGCTGAGTTGCCCCCACGCCCATGACCGACGCGACAGTGCAATGAGTGGTGCTCACTGGAATTCCAAGTTGTGAAGCAAGCTCGATAACACCTCCAGCGGAGAAATCAGACGTAAAACCATGTGGCGGATCCAGACGGGTAACCTTGAATCCAACTGTCTTTATAACCCTCCATCCACCCAATGCCGTCCCCAGTGATATGGAAGCAGCCGCGGCAAAGACTATTCCAAGGGGTATATCGTCCCAGTAATCAGTTTTTTCATAATACAGCACAAACGCCATTACCATGAGGGCGATCGGCATTTGACCGTCGTTTTTACCATGCGCGTAGGCCAGAAACGCGGTGGTAAGGTACTGCAGTTTGCGAAAGATTGACATCACCCGGCCCGGGGCACTCCTGTGAAATATCCACATCACGATTATCATCAATACAAAGGCGCCTATAAATCCCAGAGCAGGCGCGCATATTACCGCAGCCAGAGTCAGTTCGAATTTACCCCACCCGATCGAGCTCCCTGTGGCCAATCCCGCCCCGACAAGAGCCGCCACCAGAGAGTGGCTGACACTGATTGGTAAAGCCAGCCGCGTAGCAGTCACGGTCCAGATGATGGCCGCGGCAACAGCTCCTATCACTATGCTGTAACCATAATCACCGGCAACCGCTTCCTCGGTCAGAATCCCCTTGCCTATGGTCTTGGCGACGGCGGCACCTACGAGCGCTCCGTGAATTGCCCCAAGCAGGTTACCTGTAGCGGCAATCGCGATCGCCTTACGAGGAGATAGAGCGCGGCTTCCGATTGACGCAGCTACCGCGTTGGCTGCGTCATTCAGTCCGTTTGAGAAACCGAATCCAAGCGCAACCGCTAAGATCAGAACCAGCAGGAAAACATCAAGCATATTTCAATACGATACCTTCCAGTACGTTGGCCACATCCTCGCCGCGGTCAACGGCCTTCTCCAGGTTCTCGTATATATCACGCCATTTTATGATCTCGAGCACGTCCGCCTCTTCGTCGAACAAATCGACCAGGGCGGCATTCTGAAGGTCATCCGCCTCGTTTTCCAGACGGTGTATCTCCACACAGTGAGTGAGAATCTTGCGGCGCTGAGAGTGATTACGCACGAGGGGAACCGCCTTAGCCAGTTCAATGACCACTTTATTGATGATATAGGTGATCTCTATTGCCCTGGGTGTCGGCTGCTCGATTCTATAGAGAAATAGCCGTTTGGTGACACCCTCGATAAAATCCAGCACATCATCAAGGCTGTTGGCCAGGAGCGCGATGTCCTCCCGGTCAATCGGGGTGACAAAGCTGCGATGCAGGCTCTCTATAATCCTGTGGGTTATCTCATCACCATCGCGTTCAATCTTCTTTATCTCTCGAGCTTTCTCCCGGGTATCGGTGAAATCGTCAAACAGATTGACCAGCCTGGCTGAGGCGGCGGACAGATTTACAGCGCTTTGCTCGAACAAATCGAAAAATTTCTCATTTTGCGGTACCAGTCGGATTCTGGCCAACATCCACCTCCTTTATGCCACATATTTATCGAGAAAACGAAGGGGAAGTAAAATTCGTTGCAAAGGATCGGGTGCGGTTCCTGGATCGGCGATGTGATGCATGTATACGGCAGGGAGCATTGAAGAGTTTTCCATAATATCGAGCCGCGCGATAGCCGGATTTACGGATTGGGCTGCCATCTAAGGGGAAAATAACATGTGAATGTTAATGGAAGTTTAACGGAAGTTTAACGGAATGTTAACGAGTTAATTTACCGGGTTGCACAGGGGTTGACCAGAGGTTCCTTAAATACCTCCAGTTGGCGTGGGATGGTACCAATCTATAACGCTGACATTTCCTCCATTCTGCCTGTCACGGCGAATACCACGCGTTCACAGATGTTGGTTGCCCTGTCACCAATGCGTTCAAGCTTGTGTGCCACCCAGATGATACGGGTGCCAATGGCAACGAAAGCGCTATCCTCGGTCATCAAAGCGATACACTGCTGGAGCACCTTATGATAAATCGAATCGATTTCATCATCCCGTTCGGCTATATCCCTGGCTTTACGTTCGTCTTTATCGACGAAAGCCCTGAGACTTTCACGCAACATCTCACTGCCGATATTGGCCATAGCCGGGATATCAACGAGCGGCCTGCATGGCGGGTCATCGCGTAAAAGCAGTGAGATTTCAGCGACACCCGAAGCGTAATCGCCCATCCTCTCCAGGTCGGTAACTATGCTCAGAACACTGAGTATTGTTCGGAGGTCACCTGCCATAGGCTGCTGCTTGGCGATCAACTTCACGCAGGTTTCCTCTATCTCGAAGCGCTTCTGGTTGATCTTTTCATCATCCTGGCATACCTGCTCAGCTAGGTCGAAATCACGCCTGTTGAGGGATTCCACCGCACGGGCAATAGCCTTCTCTACCATACTGCCCATAACGAGCGTCTCATCCTGAAGATCCCGCAATTGATGTGAAAATGCCTGCCGTGTCATATGACCTCCTTTCTATCCGAACCGGCCGGTGATATAATCCTCGGTCCTCTTGTCGCGGGGCCTGGAAAAAATTTCATCAGTAGGTCCGAATTCCACCATCTCACCCATCAGGAAGAATCCGGTCCGATCCGATACCCGGGCGGCCTGCTGCATATTATGGGTGACGATAACTATAGTGTACTTCTTCTTGAGCTCTTGCATTAACTCCTCTATTTTAAGTGTGGCTACTGGATCAAGAGCTGAGCAGGGCTCATCCATAAGGATGACCTCAGGTTCCACTGCCAGAACTCGAGCTATGCACAACCGTTGCTGCTGTCCTCCGGAGAGTGATAGTCCTGATTTATGTACATCATCCTTTATCTCGTCCCAGAGCGCGGCCGCTCTAAGACTCCGCTCGACTAAATTCTCAAGTCTGCTTTTATTGTTAATACCCTGACGCCTCGGTCCAAAGGCGACGTTCTCAAAGATCGATTTGGGGAAAGGATTTGGCTGCTGGAAGACCATGCCAACCCGCTTACGCAATTCCACCACATCTATACCCGGTCTGTAGATATCCTCATCATCAAGCATGACCCGGCCTTCCAGGCGAGTCTTTGGGATGGTATCATTCATTCGATTCAAACACCTCAGAAAAGTGGACTTCCCACAACCGGAGGGTCCAATAAGGGCTGTGATTTCGTTTTCGTTCACTTCCAGGGAGATTTCGTTCAGCGCCTGGACCTCATCATAAAAGAAACTGATCTTCCTGGCGTCGATCTTCTTGCTCATGTCAGCCTCCTGTTCAGCGCCCCTCCATCCTTGCAATCCAGCGACTGGAAACCCATCGCGTAGTCAGGTTGATTACCACAACGGTCGCGACCAGTATAACTCCCGCACCGAAGGCTGCCTCATAATCAAGGGTATTCATCGCGCGGTACAGCAGCTCCAGAGAAAGCGTACGAGCAGGATCTGTGGGCGATTCGGGAATAATCAGGCCCTGGTTGCCCATTGTTACATACAGGCACGCCGTTTCCTCAACCGCACGGCCCAGTGCCAGTATCACCGCGGTTACAATTCCGGGCAGAGCACCCGGCAGTACCACGTGACGAATGCTTTGCCACTTGGTGGCGCCCAGAGAATAACCGGCTTCACGGTATGAACGCGGAACGGTTTTTATCGCCTCCTCCGTCGTACGAATAACGGTGGGCAGCACCAGGCATGAGAGGGTAAGGGCACCGGCGAATATGGAGAGGCCGAAGTTGAGCACCATTACAAAGAGAGCGAACCCGAACATTCCAAAGATGATCGAAGGGATGCCGGCCAGTGTCTCAATCACCCATCGAACGATGGCGGTGATCCAGTTGTCCTTCGCGTATTCGGCCATATAGATACCGGCACCTATGCCGATGGGGCAGGCAAAACCTATTGTCAGGCCGACTATCCACAGGGTACCTATAATGGCCGTTCGAATTCCTCCGGTCGCGCCTGCGTGAATCCCTCCTTTGGGATCCGTGGAAAGGAAGTTCCAGTCGATGGACCCTACTCCCTTGACCATCACATAGCCGATGATAATCACGAGAGCCGATATGGCGACTATCGCTGCTGCCCAGCAAAGTGCCCATGCTATCATCTGAGTCGTCCTCGGGGAAAGCTTCACCTCATCTGCCTCCGTCTCAGGATCATCCCTATGCTATTGAGGAGAAGTATAAAAACAAGCAGTACCACACCGTCAGCGAACAGGGCATTCCAGTGATTCCCGGCAGCATAGCCTATCTCCAGGGCAGGCGTCGTGGTCAGTGTCCGGGCGGGCTCAGTGGGGAGGAGGGGCATGGTTAGAGAATTCCCCATCACCATGTATACAGCCATGGTTTCCCCGATGGCCCTTCCCATTCCCAGCACGATGGCTGCCAGTATGCCTGATCTGGCCGATGGCAACACCACGTGCCACATCATCTGCCAGCGAGTTGCCCCGAGTGCCAGAGCTCCTTCCCTGTAATCACGAGGCACCGCCCGCATGCTGTCCTCGCTGATGCTGACAACAGTCGGCAATACCATAATGGAAAC
Organism: Dehalococcoidia bacterium; assembly: GCA_046484125.1. Classification (GTDB taxonomy): domain Bacteria; phylum Chloroflexota; class Dehalococcoidia; order SZUA-161; family SpSt-899; genus JBGLNL01. The sequence goes on from JAWOBX010000036.1 coordinate 22,559, forward strand.
TACAATGGCGCCTGCGAGGATACTGTCGCCAGTCATTGCGCCGGGAAGCCCGGCAATTCTGGGCACCAGAAGGGTAAGTCCCACCAGACCGTAAACCACAGAGGGGATACCCACCAGTAGTTCGATAGCCGGACGGACTATCTGCCGCACTCGAAGGGGAGCGACTTCGGCGAGGAAAATGGCACAGAATATGCCGAGCGGTACGGCCATGACCAGGGCCAGCGAGGTTACATACAAGGTGCCTACTATAAACTGAAGAATGCCGAACTCGCCCCGGCTCGGTTTCCATTCCGTCCCTGAGATCATGTCCCAGAGTCCCACGTCGGCAATAACCGGCCATGCCTCACGAAGTATAAAAAGCATTACAAGGGCAAGAACCAGAATCCCGCTGAGACCGCAGATGAATATGGCCCAGCGCCATGCCTGATCGGTCACATAGCGGATTCTGATGCCCCTTAACCTTTTTCTAAACATTACACAATCCCGGCGCGGTTTTTTACGGTGGCTCAGCTAGTGTGCTGCCCCTAACGGTTCTATACAAACGTTCCGCATTGCTCTTTTCACCGCATTGCTACACTTAAAAAGCTGACTGCTCCGGTAACGCACTGGCAACCGCGAGTGCGTTACCGAGTCGCCGTAGCTTGCTGAGTCGTGTCTCTTTTCGATTTGCCTGTAAGGTATCCGCGCTATTACTTCATCAGCGGAATGTACCCCTCCTTTTCGGCTATCTGCTGCCCTTCGTCACTCCTGCAGAAATCCACAAACGCCTTCTCCACGCCGCCGGGAATCTCTCTGCTCAGGAGGTTAAGGCGTCGTAAGACCGGGTATTCGCCACTCATACAGGTTTCCAGAGTGGGCTCAAGACCGTTAAGGGACAGAGCCTTCAGTCCCTCAACATAGCCAAGCGAGAGAAATCCGATCGCATCGGATTGAGCCGCCACCTTCGACCTGATAGCACCGTTAGAATCAAAGAACAGGGAGTCGTTTTTGATCTCTTTGGTTACTCTGGATTCAAAACAATCCCTCGTGCCTGAGCCTTCCTCACGTGATATCACAACAATGGACTTGTCATCACCACCAACTTCCTTCCAGTTGGTTATCTTTCCTTCGTATATCTTCTTTACCTGGTCCAGGCTCAAATCCGAAACCGGATTGCTGGAATGCACCGCTATGGCCACCGCATCCCGGGCAATGGCAATCGGGATGAGGTCCTGCTCCGTTATCTTGATGTCTCTTGATGCAGCGCCCAGGTCCACGGCCCCCTGCGCGCAGGCCCTGACGCCTGCACTGGATCCGCCGCCTGAAATGTTTACCCTGACACTCTGATGTCGATCCATGAACGCCACAGCCATCATCTCCGCCAGCGGTTGCACGCTGGTTGAGCCGGCTACATCGATGGTACCGGAAAGCGTAGTATTCGTCTGATCGTCGTTGGAGCCCTTTGCCCCATTGTCGTCATCACCGCAGGCAGCCAGCAGAGGTGCCAGTGCCAGCAGCAATATACACATCAACCCCACAAAAGACCATGTTCCTTTCATTTTTCCTCCTTTTTCTCTCTTTTTTACTATTTATATCTTCGCAGTCGCCACTCATTTCGAGAACTGGCACCTGTTTCCATCAGGTCAGTCGAGAGTTACCATTGTCCCCGATTCACCACTGCTTGGGGCGTCCTGTTCATTTGCACTTCTTTCCGATTCAATACAGATTCCATCAGGGGTCTGGCGGTAGCCCGGTTGGTTGCCACAGGTACATTGATATACATCGCAGATATCGGCCCCTCTTCAAGAAAAGGTATATTCAGGCCAGTCTTCGCTTTAACCGGTTGTCCTGTACCCCTGGTAGTTGCCAAATAGATACTCTCCTCGATATCCGGGAGAGATAAAAGCCGGGGCAAGTCGCTGTTTGGCGGGAACGCTCGCGGGTATGGATGGCTCTGAGGATTCTCGTATTTGGCGGTGTATTTTAACTGTAACCTGAAACCCGAGGTTAATATTTCGTGTTTTTTATACGCTGAATAAATATCCACCTGCTGTCTCTTCCTCAGTGAGTGGAGGGTAATCTTTTCTATCACTTTCCATCGAAAGTAGAAACGCGGTTCTGCGAGAATGAAGAAAGCCTGAGATACCCGGCTCCGGTGTGGTTGGTGAGTGAAAGTGACTGAGGTTTGTTACCATCTCCATAACAAAAGATAGCACGCTGAATTTAAACAGGTGTTAAGCTTTTGTAAAGGAAATGTTAAACTTCGGGGCTGGTTGAGGGATGATCTGACTGAGTATAAAAAGGAAGACCGAAGTAAAAAGTCGAGCCCTTTCCCAATTCACTCTCCACCCAGATTCTTCCGCCATGAGCCTGAACCAGGTGTTTGGCTATGGCCAGCCCCAGCCCGGTACCCTCGCTGGCCCGGGCCTTATCCGCCTTGTAGAACCGTTCAAACACTCGCGGGAGATCATCAGGAGGTATTCCCACTCCGGTATCAATGACGGATACAGTAACCATTTCATCTTCCTGTACCGCGCTGATTGCTACACTGCCACCCTCGGGCGTGAATTTTATGGCATTGTGCAACAAGTTGACGAGCACCTGTAGAATCCGGTCCTCCTCGGCCTTCACACGGTTCAGCGAAGGATCGATTTTCGTCTTTACCTTTATATTCTTTCGCTCCGCCTGCGGTTCCAGTTCACTTACAGCGCGGTCAATTAACGGCGCCAGGTCAACCGGGGAGATTTCCAGCTCAACCTGACCTGTCTCTATGCGCGAGAGCTCGGTCAGCTCCCTGATCAACTGAGTCATACGGTCTATCTCATTGTCAATCCGCTCGAAAAACGATCTAACGGTACCGGGATCGTCGATTGTGCCCTCACTGAGTGTCTCCACAACAGCCTTGATGGAGGCCAGAGGAGTCCGCAGCTCATGAGAGATATTCCCTATGAATTGCTGTCTCACCGTCTGTAAACGCCTGACCTCGGTTAGATTCTGAAATATCAGCAGGGCACCTACCGCGTCATGATAGAAGACCGGAGAGGCGATCACCCGCAACAGTCTTCCCCTGGAGACCTGCTCGACCTGGCCCGCTTGCTGCTGTCCGGTCCGCATATACGAGCGGAAAACGGCATAAACTTCAGAATCCGGGATCAACTCCTTCAGGCGCCAGCCGACCGCTGTTCTGGAATCGAACCCAAACAGCTCCCCGGCCGCCGGGTTGGCCATGATAACCGTTCCGCTCACGTCAGTCATCACTACGCCATCAACCATTGTACTCAATACCGTGACCAGCTTGTTTCTTTCAGCTGAGAGGTCTCCGATAGTAGCGTTCAGACTCCGTGCCATATCGTTGAAAGCGGATTCCAGCTCAGCTGCCTCACCCCCGCTCGCTCCATAGATCTCCTGACCGAACTCGCCATCCGACATCTTCTTCGCCGCAGCAATCACCCTGTTTATGGGTCTGCCAATAACCGTGGAAACATAAACCCCCACTATAACCGACAATAAGGTGACCAGCGCCACACCAAGGCCGACAGTTCTTGCCAGATCAGCCACTGAATTGTTTATTTTCTCTGTAGAGAGCGCCACGCGCGCCACCCCGAGAACAGAGTCGTTTGATTCTATTCGAATCCCCACAAACATCATGTTTTCATCAATAAGCTCACTGTATCTTGTGCTTTTTCCTTTACCGGAGAGTAACGCCTCCTGTACCTCGGGGCTATCGGCAAGGTTTACCATTTCGCCGGCCTCCTGGTGAGAATCAACCCGGACAACCCCGTCAGGAGCGATAACAGTCACCCTGCCGCCAATCCTTTGCCCAAAGTCCTCGATCAACTGTTTGAGACGACCCTCCCCATCTTCGTCACCGATATTGGAAACAGCGGCCTGAGCAACCAGTCCAGCCTCATACTCAAGATGCTCCTGGAGATCATTCATGCGAACATCTTTGACATAAGCTACCAGGAAAAAACCGAGTATGCTCATGCCGATGAGAACCAGGAGGCCGAAGGGGAGAGTTACCTGCCATCTTATACTGCTTAACAAATCAGCCTCCCAGCTTGTAACCGATGCCCCTGATGGTGATGATACGCTGAGGATTAGACGGGTCTTTCTCGATTTTCTCCCTGAGCCATCTTATATGCACATCCACGGTCCGGGTTCCTCCGACATAATCGTAACCCCAGACCTTATCGAGGAGGGCTTCCCGTGTGAAGACCCGGCCTTTGTTCCGGGCCAGGAAGGCCAGCAGGTCAAATTCCTTTGGCTTTAAAACAACGGGCTGCCCTGTAACAGTGACCGTATGCCGGGATAAGTCGATCGCGATATCGCCCATCTCTATAGCCGGTCCGTCGGGACCTTCGGGGGGTGTCTGCATCATTTCCATACGCCGGAGCATCGCTTTCACCCTTGCCTTGAGCTCACGAATACTGAATGGCTTGGTAATATAATCATCGGCCCCGAGTTCAAGTCCAAGCACCCGGTCGATCTCCTCCTCTTTGGCAGTCAGCATCAGTATGGGAACTGTAAGTTCGCTCCTGAGCTGGCGACATACCTCAAAACCGTCGAGTCCGGGCAGCATGATATCCAGAATTACCAGCTCAGGTGATTTCGTTCTGGCCAGTTCGACTGCCTTGAGTCCATCGGCCGCCTCAATTACCTCGTAGCCTTCGACCTCAAAATTGTATCTGAGCATCTCGCGTAGCGTGTCCTCGTCCTCTACAATTAATATCCTGTTCATCGTCACAATTTACTTCCCAATACAGAATTGACTAAAGATGGTATTAAGAAGATCCTCGGTTACCGTCTCACCCGTTATCTCCCCTAACGCATTCAACGAAGCTGTAAGATCAATGGTTACAAAGTCATCCGGCAATTCGGTTTCAAGGCCTCTTTCGGCTTCTGAGATGTGGTGTTCGGCCCTTACAAGAGCATCCTTATGACGCGCGTTCGTTACCAGTAATCCATCGGAGGCGCTTGCTCTGCCTCCAAGTGCAGCTTCTACCATCTCATATTCAAGGGTTTCCAGGCCCTCACCTGTTAAAGCTGATGTATAAAAAATAGGCCATGGCACTTCGGAAAGGTCGGCCTCGATGGGAAGATCGCACTTATTGGCCACCACCAGGACCGTTTTGTTATGCGATAGTTTCATTATTTCCCTGTCTGTCCTATTGAGCGGTTCACTGCTATCCAGAACCATCAGGATCAGGGACGCATTCTCAATAGCATTTCGACTCCTCTCCACACCGAGGGATTCAACCAGTTCTCTGCTTTCGATGATCCCCGCGGTATCAACAAGCACGAAGGGAACTCCCTTCAGGTTCACCACTTCCTCAAGAGTGTCTCTGGTTGTGCCGGGAACAGAAGTGACTATAGCGCGACTCTTCCTGAGTAGAAGGTTAAGCAGGCTCGATTTGCCCACATTTGGCCTTCCAACTATGGCAGTATGAATCCCCTGGCGATACACCATACCGGCATCAGCGGTTTCGATCAATTTCTGTAGAACGCGGCGGGCTTCCTTAACCGGGGGAAGAGGGTCTCTTCCCTCAATCTCGTCCTCGGGGAAGTCTATCCTGGCTGTCAAATAAGCCAGGACGGATAACAGGTCTTGCCTTATGCCACGCACTTGTGCCGAGAGTCTTCCCGCCAGTCCTTCAACAGCGAAATGAAGACTGGACTGTGTTTTAGCCCGGACGATATCCATGACCGACTCCGCCTGAGCCAGGTCAATACGGCCGTTAAGAAACGCCCTCAGGGTAAACTCCCCCGGCTCCGCCAGCCTGGCCCCGTTTTTCAGAGCCAGCTCGAGAATTCGCCGCACCGGTACGATACCGGCATGGCAGTTGATCTCAACTATATCCTCCCTCGTATATGTATGAGGCCCGGCCATGTATGACGCCAGAACCTCATCCACGGTTTCCGATCCATCTGGATCGATAATATGTCCATATACCAGTCGACGGTTTTCGAGACCTCCGGTAAATAATCGTTCCGCTATAGAGCGAGCTTTTTCCCCGCTCAAGCGGACGATGCCGATACCACCCTCACCCACAGGGGTGGAAATTGCTGCAATCGTATCCTGATACATAAACGTTCTCTTTGGCACTAAGTATATCTTCTGGGCGTGTTACCGACAAGTAAAGCGGAATATTAAGGTTGACATATGCCGTAATAATGGCAACCAGAAAAACGTATCAACTTTCCAGCCGGTACATCGTTGACACTTTAAACCGGGCACATGGTTGACATTAAGCCAAAACACAAGATTTTGTAGGCTTTTTTCAGGATAAGAAGGGTCACGTGTCTAACAATTTATGATAGAGTAGATTACGAGGGGTGTGGAATGAACCAGCATGAAGAACAGCAGGTAATCCAGTGGAGCAAAGGAATATCCGGAGAGATCCGGATTCAGCTAAATACTACCGGTGATGAGAGAAGCGGGGCGTTACGCGATTTCTGTGAAAAGCTGGAAACAATGGCCTCAAACGTCAGGGTTATAGAGAACGAGCCTGATCCCGGCGGATTGCCTTCTATTCAGGTCGGTAGCAATCTGCGTTACTCAGCGATACCGGCGGGTCCGGAGATGCCGCTTTTTCTGGATGCCCTCTCCTTACTGCATGGGGGAACCGTTCCTGTCTCTCAGGTTATTCGGGATAGAGTGGGAAGAATTGAAGAAGCGACAGGGGTCAGAGCGGTTATCACCCAGCAATGCCCGACCTGTCCCGCTGTAATACGGCAATTAATAACCCTCACCGCAATCAATCGGAAAATCCAGCTCGATATCATTGACGCAATGCTGTTCCCCGAATTAGCGCAGGAACTCGACGTCCAGGGCGTGCCAACTGTATTTGTCGGTGAACGGTTTAGATGGACCGGCTACACCGAGCTGGAGGAAATACTTGACGCGATCACCGGCAATAAGCCGTCGGACTTCAGCGCCAACACGATCGATAGAATGCTGCAGGAAGGGAACGCCTCAGAGGTGGCCGAGATGATACTGGAGCAGCGGGAGGTATTCCCGGCCATAATCGAGCTACTGGTGGATGAAAAATTCGCCACGCGGCTGGGGGCAATGGCGGCCATGGAGATGGTAACAGACCGGGATGTGAACGTAGCCAACCAGATTGTCGAACCGCTCTGGCGCCGTTTCGACCAGGTGATCGAACCCATGCAGATAGATATCCTGTATTTAATCGGTGAAGCGGGGACAACGGAGAGCATCCCTTTGATGGAATCGGTGCTCAACGGTCCGCACCGGGAACATGTTAAAGAGATCGCTCAGGAGGCTATTGACAGTATAAAAGAGAGGTATGCGTTAAGCTGAGAGATGAATTCACCGCCTGGGTGCCCGCCGTTTTCCACCCATCCGTTAGCCTTAATGAACCTCTGATCAAACCCTTTAAATAACCCTGTCCCGGGGGAAGCCTGAACACGGGGGATGCCTCCACCGCCGAAGTTACTACTTGATTAAGGGTTCCTCAGATAAAATCCAGCCAGTGATGGTATTTTTCATCCTTTCCATTAACGATGTCGAAGAATCTCGACTGGATTTTCTCTGTCAGCTCACCGCGGCCATTATTGCCAATGAACCTTCCATCCACTTCTCTAATCGGTGTTATCTCCGCGGCCGTCCCGGTGAAAAACGCTTCATCAGCGAGGAAAAGCTCTTCCCGAATTATATCCCTGATAACAACCGGAATGTTCATCTCCTGAGCGATAGTTATAGCCGCGTCTCTGGTAATACCGGGGAGGGCCCCCGCGCTTGGAGGAGGAGTTATGAGCGCACCATCCTTGACAATAAAAAGGTTCTCGCCACTTCCTTCACAGAGCATTCCATGGGAATTGAGCATGATGGCCTCGTCATATCCGAGTCCCAGCGCCTCCTGTTTAGCCAGCACCGAATTCAAGTAGTGGCCGGCTGCTTTGGCATGCGGCGGTAGAGAACGGGTATCTATTCTCTGCCACGAAGAGACCATCACGCGAATTCCGTTCTGTATACCGTCATCGCCGAGATAGGCACCCCATTTCCAGACGATACAGGCGACATCGACCGGATTATTGGCGGGGTTCACTCCCATCTCTCCATATCCGCGGAACGCTATAGGGCGAATATAGCACCAGGTATAGTTGTTTGCTCTCACCGTCTCCCTGCAAGCGTTACAAAGCTCGTCGAGGGAATAAGGGATAGGCATCAGGTAGATCTTGGCGCCGTTGAGCATCCGCCGCATGTGCTCCCTGAGGCGAAAAATCGCCGGTCCCCTCACAGTTTCATAACACTTGATACCCTCGAAGACGGCTGTTCCATAGTGGAGGGCATGGGTCAGGACGTGAATCCTGGCCTCGTCCCACGGTATAAGTTCACCATTAAGCCATATCTTATCCGCTTTCTCCATATTACCTTCCTCAGGAAAGCTCTGATAAACCCTCACCATCCCTGATCGCGGGGGAATAAAGGATTTTACATTTCAGGAAGATCCCCGGCCCCCCATAGTCACCACCTGTTCAGAGTTTCTTAGATATACTCGATGATTTCCGTCAGCGTGCTGATCCGTTTGCAGTCCACATGATCCTCAAACACACCGTCCCGGTCAAGCCAGAGGGGCGTGAGACCTGCCCGAAGTGCTCCGGCAATATCGGTGTGATACTGGTCTCCCACCATTATGACCTCGGCGGCTTCGGCCCGAGACCTCTTCAAGGCAGCTTCAAATATCTCCTGATGCGGCTTCTCAAAACCAACCTCATGAGATACTATTACAAAATCCAGATGAGAAGCCAGATCGAAACCGGGGCAGAATCGCTCAAGTGTTGTATCCAGATTGGAAACAAGGCCCACCGACAAACCGCGGTGGCGCAATTCCGTCAGGGCGGGTACGGCATCATCGAAGGGAACCACCCCCGGGTTCTCGCTCCGCATCAAATGGAGCAACTCAAGGGCGAGTTCTCTGGTAACCTCCACTCCCGCCTCCCTCAGCCAGGTCCGTTCAAACTCAACAAATACCTCCAGCTTATCCTGAGGGGGACGCTTTTCCACTGGAGACTGCGAGCTTTCCCAGCTGAAATAATCATTGGCAGCCCAGAACCCGCGCCGCAGGTCCGTCCTCGGAATATCGATACCAAAACGCCTTAACGCCAGTTGCTGCCGTTCCTCTGGCGGTGGATCATGCCTGACCAGCGTATTCACCAGGTCGAAAAATACAGCCTTGACCATTGTGCAACGGGACATATTATAGCATAATGAATTTGTAAAAAGGTAGGAAACGGATATACTCAAAAAAACAGCGTTTCAAATATAAAGCCTTCATCGCGCGGGTAAAGGAAGCCCCGCATCCCACCAGGAGTCAGTTATCATGCCCCCTCAGTTCGCATCCCTCGAACTGAGGGGGCATGATAACTAATTTTAAGTCGGCGGAGAACGCCAACACGGATTTGTTTCAATAGATATTTTTAGGATATAATGAAATCCATTAAAAACAGGGCGATAAATTCGAGATGAGAAAGTACGCCAGGGCACTTATTTTTATCTTACTGCTGGTCGCGGGGGCTGTCTCACTGGCCAGTGCTGAATCAGAGTCTCCAGCGGTCCATGTACTTAAGGTAGACGGAACCATTGTCCCTGTGGTAGCCGATTATATAGATCGCGGGATTGATAAAGCTGAAAAAGATGGGGCCTCAGCTCTTGTAATAGAGTTAAAAACGCCGGGAGGAATGCTCTCAACCACAGAAGATATTGTTGACCTTATACTCGAATCTCAGGTACCGATCGTGGTTTATGTCGATCGCTGGGCAGGCTCAGCGGGCACCTTCATTACCATGGCTTCGCACGTGGCAGCTATGGCTCCGGCCAGCCGGATTGGTGCCGCCAGTCCAGTATCCGGCAGCGGGGAGGAGATTTCCGACACGCTCAAGAGGAAGTTGAATGAGGATACCGCCGCTCATATACGGAGCCTGGCTGACCTCAGAGGTCGAAACCAGAAGGCGGCAGAAGCCACGGTGTTTGAGGCACTTTCATTCACCGACCAGGAGGCGCTGGGAATTGCCCCTCTTCCGGAGACACACCAGGAAGTACTGGGGCAGGATTCTCAATTACTTGATCCCCCGCTTGTCGATCTTGGAGCCCGTGATATCGAGGAACTCCTGAAAAAGATTGACGGCTGGCAGGTGGAGATTGGAGATCAACAAGTCACTATCCGGACCGAAGGTTACACGCTGGAGGAAAACGATATGAACTTTATCGAACGCTTCCTCCACGCCCTCAGTGATCCAAATATCGCATACATACTGCTGAGCATTGGCTCCCTTGGAATAATACTGGAACTGTACAGTCCGGGAGCTATAATACCGGGAGTGGTGGGTGCTCTCAGCCTCCTGATGGCGTTCTATTCACTTTCGGTACTGAACGCGTACTGGGCAGGGGTTCTTCTGATATTGCTGGCGTTCGCGCTGTTTGCTATCGAGCTGTTCACAACCAGCTTCGGATTACTCACCACCGGAGGCATAGCCTCCCTGGTCATTGGTTCAGTAATACTCTTTTCGGGAGGGCCATCGATGAATGATCTGGGTGTGGACTGGTGGCTGATTGCCATCGTCGTAGCCATGATAGTCGCCTTTCTCATATTCGCTATTCACGCAGCGGTCCGTACACAGCGTGGCAAGCAACCCACCGGTACGGACGGAATGGCGGGTATGAAAGGGATAGTCAGGACAACTCTCAATCCAAAGGGAACCATACTCGTTCACGGGGAGCTTTGGGAAGCTATTCTGGATGAGGGAGAAGCCAAACCTGAAGAGGAGGTGATAGTAACGCATGTAGATGGGCTGAAGCTGCGGGTTACCAGGAAAAAACAGGAGGTGATTTAAATGATAGTTGCAATCCCGGTAATACTAATATTTCTATTAATACTGGCTACTTCCGCCATTAAAATCGTACAACAGTATGAACTGGGTGTGGTTTTCCGCCTTGGAAGACTGGTGGGAACCCGAAAGCCCGGTATCCGGCTGATAATTCCCTTCATCGATACGATGAAGAAAGTGGATACCCGAGTCGTTACCATAGATGTCCCGACGCAGGAAATCCTCACCAAGGACAATGTAACCACTCGGGTTAACGCGGTCGTCTTCATGAGGGTGATGAACGCTGAGAATGCTGTTATCGAAGTGTTTGATTACAAGCTTGCCACCTACCAGATGGCCCAGACAACGCTTCGAAGCGTCCTGGGCCAGCACGACCTCGATGAATTACTTGCTGAGAGAGACAAGCTGAATGAAAAGATCAGGAAGATCATTGACGAGGTAACCGATCCGTGGGGTGTGAAGGTGGTGGGTGTGGAGATCAAGGATGTCGAGTTGCCAGATAACATGCAGCGCTCAATGGCAGCGCAGGCGGAGGCAGAGCGCGTTAAAAGGGCAAAAATCATCCATGCCGATGGTGAGTATCAGGCCGCAGCCAAACTGCTGGACGCAAGCAGACTGATTTCCCAGGATCCTTCTGCCCTGCAATTGCGTTATCTCCAGACGCTTACAGATATATCACAGGAGAAGGCCAGCACAGTGATTTTCCCTCTGCCAATGGATATGCTCCGGGCTTTCATGCCTCACATCAAGGAGTAAATATCTCTTAACCGGTTTTTTGTCACAAACTATAACCGAGAATACAGAGCGGACGGGAGCGTAAAGAGGGCCTGCCAGTTGGACTGTAATTGACAGCGTTCAGACAGTACGCGGGTGCCCTCGCTCCCGTCCGAGGTCAATTAAAGAGAGTTAAGGAACCTCCTGGAGCATGTGAGTGGCGACCTTTGGGGGGTGAGGGCAGCGTTTTATCGAGGCCGCGACGAGACACGTCCCTACGAAATTCCGCCAACATTGAGGACTCACTGTTTTATCAGAGGTCCCTTTAAGAGGAATCTGCTAATTTGGTCTGGATCAACTTTATAATTTGCGCCGCGATTGTTCTCATAGCGGGCACAAAGCTTTCCAAATACGGCGATGCCATCTCAGAGAAGACTCATATCTCCGGAGCATGGATTGGGTTCCTGCTCCTCGCTACCATCACCTCCATGCCGGAACTTGTTACGGGTATAAGTTCCGTCGCTGTTGTTGAGGTCCCCGATATGGCCATCGGTATGGTTCTGGGAAGCAACCTATTCAACCTTGCCATTATCGCTGTTCTGGATATCCAGTCCGGCCGAACCTCACTGATTGCCGCCGCGAGCAGTAAACACATGCTCTCGGGAGCGTTTTGCATCCTCATAATCAGCATGGCGGGTATAGGAATACTTGTAAGTACGGAGATAGCCGAGATCAGCGTTGGGGACTTCGACCTTTTCAGCTTTCTACTTCTGGCATCATACCTCATTATTCTCAGGGTAATATACAATTCAGACCGGAAACCGGGAATCGAGGCAGGCCAGCCCGAGCGGGAGTCCATCTATGGGAACATGTCCCTTCGGCGTACCTATATCAGTTTCGTTGTCGCTACGCTGGCTATAATCGGGTCAAGTATCTGGCTGGCCACTATCGGCGATGAGATCGTAGAGGAAACCGGCTGGGAGGCGGGCTTTGTGGGTAACCTCTTCCTGGCTGTAATAAGCTCATTACCGGAGCTCACCGTTTGTATGGCTGCGATCAAACTCGGGGCAGTGGATATGGCCATCGGGGACATACTGGGAAGCAACATGTTCAACACAGGGATAATTATCGCGGCCTGCGATATCGCTTACCGTTCGGATTCCATCTTCGCTTCCACGTCGACCAGTCTGGCGTTGCCGGCGCTTACCGCTATAGCTATGACCTTAGTTGTTATGATCGGACTGAGACGCCGGTCCAGGAGGAAACTGTTTGTGGTAGCGGGCTGGGAGGCTCCTCTATTGCTGGGATTGTGGGTCGCCGGGTCCTATTTGCTCTTTGTTTTCTGAGTGCGTCCTGGCGGCACGCTGTTTACAGTTCCCTTCCTACCGCTTCGGCAAACAGGTGTAATTCTTGTACAAGACGAGAAAACTGTTCCGGATAAAGCGACTGGTGACCATCTGACAGAGCCACCTTTGGGTTCACATGAACTTCGATTAACAGTCCGTCGGCCCCACAGGCGACAGCGGCCCTGGCCATGGGAGCCACATAATCCCGTATACCCGTTCCATGGGAGGGATCGACGATTACGGGCAAATGACTGTGCTGTTTGATGAAAGGGATAGCGTTGAGATCGAGAGTATTCCTCGTGGCAGTCTCAAATGTCCTGATACCTCTCTCGCAGAGAACGACGTTTGGATTCCCTTCCGATACAACGTACTCAGCAGCGAGTAGAAGGTCCTCCACGGAAGCGGCCATGCCACGCTTTAAAATAACAGGTTTCCGGCTCTGGCCCACTCTCTTCAGCAGACGGAAGTTCTGCATATTTCGGGCACCAACCTGGAATGCGTCAGCCCACCTTTCAACAGTAGCCACGTCCCCGGCCTCGACCACCTCGGTTAACGCGGGAAGGCCGGTTTTCCGGGAAACATCGCTTAAAATATGCAGTCCCTTCAACCCCAGCCCCTGAAAACTGTATGGACTGGAACGCGGTTTATAGGCCCCCCCTCGAATCAGGTGGGCTCCAGCCTCTTTTACCGCCCAGGCAGTATCCATCATTTGTTCTCTGCTCTCAACAGCACAGGGTCCGGCGATTATTGTGATCCTCTTTCCCCCTATGGGTACACCACCCACTTCAACGATGGTATCAGCCGGGTGGAGATCACGGGCCACGAGCTTGTATGGGGTAAGTATCGGCGTGATTCGCTCAACCAGCGGATGGCTTTCCAGGTGGAGGCTTGCCAGTACCCGCTCGTCACCGATCGCACCCAGTACGGTCCTCTCGGTACCGGGCATGTAAAGCGGTTTTAATCCGAGACTATCGATTTGCGATATGATTTCATCGGCATCTCGCTTTGTGGCCGCCGGCTTGAGAATGATGATCATCTAACCACCCCGGGGAAATTGAAATGAATCACACAGCTTAATTTCAAATATCAACGTGGAATTGGGCGGAATCGTTCCACGTTCCTGCTCTCCAAAGGCCAGTTGGGGAGGAATTACCAGTTGACGTTTTCCGCCAACCCTCATAGTGGCAATACCTTCTTCAAAACCCTCAACCATCTGGCCCTTACCGGGTTCGAATATGACGGGCTGACCCCGTTCGATTGAGCTGTCTATTTTGGTACCATCTTCAAGCCACCCGGTATAATGGATCGCCACATGTTGATCAGGTTCGAGCAAGGGTCCGTCGCCCGCCTCGATATCATAGTATTTCAACCCGCTGTCCGTGACTTCATAATCTTCTTCACTGACCTGTGTCATGCTGCCCGGGGCCGGGACTGGAACAACCGATATCAGATCAACCTCGGCTATCAGAGTGGTGTCAGGTGGTATTGATTCACCCGCTCCCTGCTCTCCAAAGGCGAGTTCAGGCGGAATCACCATCTGGCGCTCACCCCCCACCTTCATAGTGGATATCCCTTCCTGCCACCCCGGAAACAGTTGCCCCGATCCCAGAACGGCTACAAGTGGCGTTCCCTCGATTTGCGCGTTGCCCAGCGACAAACCATCCTCTCTCCACAGGAAGTAATCCATAATTACAGCATCGCCATCCTGTGGGAGGCGCCCATCACCTGTTACGAAATCATAATATCTCAAACCGCTTTCAGTAACCTCATACTCAGCTTCATCCACTGAAGTCGGGGGCTCAGCCCGCTCCACGCTCAGCAACTCGACTTCAAAGATAAGAGTCGAGTTGGGCGGTATATTACCCCGTTCCTGATCACCATAACCCAGTTCCGGAGGGATCACAAACTTTGCCCTGCCGCCCTCTTTCAACATGGTTATGCCTTCATCAAAACCCTCGATCACCTGTCCCAGGCCTACCATGAAGACCATGGGCTGACCTGCATCCAGTGAGCTGTCAAATTTGGTGCCGTCCTTCAGAGTACCCGTGTAATGGACTTGTACAGTATCTCCCGGCTCGGGCTGGAGGCCGGTACCCTCTTCAAGTTGAATGTACCGCAGTCCGCTTTCGGTTGTTATACCTTCTTCTGTATCGGACTCTCCCCCACCGCACGCAACCGGGAAAGCAACCATCAAAGTGGCAAGCACAAGTCCTGCCGCCGCCATCAGCGTTTTCTTCATCCTTCACCCCCCTTGTTAATGTCGCAGGTAAATTTTAGTCTCATGTGTTGACTATACAGAAAAAGCAAGGCATATTCAAACATGACGATCGTCCCTAAAAACAGCGCTTGATGGACTCTATCCCTGTGGGGGGAGGGTTTTCTCTGATCCTGGGGAATACGGAATATTTCGATTAATTGGCTACCCGCATGATGAAAGTAATCTTATTTGAAGCGCCGTTTCAAATACAAACGGAATGACACACTTTTGCTATACCAATGACGAATGTATTAAAAAGCAGCCCCCGTTTCCGGGGGCTGCTCTATGACCTTGAAAATATAACTGATAACTAGGCTAAGCCTTCAAGTGCGTTATAATCCACGGCGTTACTGAACTGATCAAGGGAGGCCTTGGTATCAGCCTGGACGAAAACAACGAATCTTTCAGCCACAAGTATCACGCGTGTATAATCGTCGGGCTTATCATAGATCTCCCATGCCTGGTACCCATTGAATGAGGTGGTTTTGGCGTAACCGTCAGAGGTTTGATAGTTGAAGAACATTGACTCATCGTAAAGCTGGAACCAGGCGAAGCCATCGTAATAGGCAGAGTCATATATAGTTACATTAACGCGCTCGCCGCCGGAGATATTGTCATAATCGCGGTCAACAAGGGTATAAGCATAACCACCCATCCCCGTCATGGTCATTCCGTAAGGGTCACCCCCGTCCCAGCCTGACGGCACAGCGGGTAATGCAGGGATCAACCGCTCGAAATTCAGTGGGTCCACCTCTCCGGGCGCAGGGACGTCACCACCAGTGGACGGGGAGGTTTCTACAGGTGTCGTTTCTTCGGGTATTTCTCCACCCACGCTGCCACCATCTCCATCAGCACCCTGGCCCCGCCACATCCACAACATGGTCTCCCCTCCCTCTTCAACAACGCCGATATACGCACCGGTATTGCCGTTGTTTTTCTCCCAGTACCCATACCACATTTCGCCCATATCCATGGCCATCACCTTGTTCCAGCCACTGCCCGGCATCTCACCCTCATAGAAGCTGGCTACATCATCCATGCTGTCGCCCGTGGAGTAATACCTCCACTCGATCCTATCGAAATCCTCATCCTGGCCGACACTCGTGGCCATGGAGAACGACTCTTCCTCATCAGCGCCGGGATAGACGGGAACATCCGCCCATGTAAATTCTCCCGAACCGGCAGGGGTTGTATCCTGCTCACCCGGTTGCTGCCAGGATGTTTCTCCGGTTTCATCCCCATCATCACCGTCACCACAGGCAGCTATCGCTACACAACCGGCCATTAACATCAGAACCAATAGCAACGCCATTATTTTATTCATATTTTCTCCCTCTTAAATATTGATTCAATTTGCTTAAAAACGCGATTGACTGTTATAAGTGACCGTATGTTTTTGCTCCAGAAAACACCTCCGGGAACAGGATCTACCTCATCTCTCTATTCGCCTACTCAACGCACAGCCTATATATGCCTTTCAGCAAAATCGCCGGCCCAGGGGATTTTGTACCGCTGGCCCTGGTATGCCTTGACCATCAGGAGAATCCAGAGAACAAGCGACAACAGGCTTACAATCAAACCTAGTGGCCAGAAAACGATATTCAGGACGATCATCAGCACGTGAAGCGGGGCAAATACCGCAATCGACTGCATGGCATGAAAACGAACATACTGGTCTTCCTTTTCTATCAAGATGAATATCAGGCCGGTGAGCCATCCAAGCACGTAGCATAACAACCCGGCTATATTGGGTTCCAGACTGGTCCCGGTTTTGGCTGGCGCACCGGAAGGACCCAAAGATGCTCCACACTGCCTGCAAAAGCCGCTGGTTTCGTCATTTTCGGCACCACATTTGCTGCAATACATGTTGCCTCCTTAACCTAATAGAAACACAATAATTTTGAGCTGGCTTGTCAGCCAGTATGTTCAAACATTCGTTCCTTAAATCGCTACTGGCGGGAAACAAGGGCATAGAGACCGAGCATAATGCCTCCACCAACTATGCCGTAAAGCAAGCCGTGCAGAAACTCCGCAAATTTGTAGGTTCCCGACTGCCAATCCGGCGCGCCTGCCGCCAGAAGGATGCCGTACAGTATACCCAGCGCCAGTACCGCCATGGAGCCAAAAAAGAGGATCTGAGGTATCGGCAGACTGAAACTCGCGTTGCTGGAGACGGTGTTCTCAGACGCGGCAGGGGTTTTCTTCGCGGTCTTCTTCTTGGTCGTTGCAGATCCAGTTAGTGAGGAACCGCATTTCTGGCAAAAGGTACCATCATCGGGGTTCTCCGCGCCACATTTTTCACAGAACATTATACCTCCTTAATATTAGCTCAACTTAGAAACATAAGCAAGGGAGCCTTCCCCTGTTATGCGCTTTATATTAGACTACCATAATGAAACTGTCAACTATATTTCAGGTACACCGGCTCGTATAAAGTATTGACAAAGAATACCATGAGTGATATAAACTGCTCAACGGGACTTTTGTAATTATAATGGTAGAATGGCCCTCTCCGTTTTATTATGATTGGTTTTCCCGCAATGTTAGCATATTTGTTTATAAAAGCACCCCCACGTTTGATGATATAGTCTAATGTAGAGATAACACAGCCGCTCCAGAACCCTGACTGACAATGTGGCTACTATTTAAGCAGAAATCCGTGCGTACAGCAAGCGACCAGGGAAATTCGAATGAGTGAATTCGAAAACGGCCTGGATTACCTTATGGCGGAGCTGCGTCGAATCGACCTTCGGCTTCGCCTGCAAGTGGCGCGACAGCGGCAGCGGAACGCTACATCACTCGACGACCAGTTCCGAGGACTATTCATTTCGGAGGAAGAGATCGAATCCCTGGTATCCACCGGCGGCCCGCTTCCGGACAACGATTCTCTCGACCTCGAGGATTTGCCCGAAGCCAGTGCCTGCCGCCAATTTGAAAAAGGAGTAGCCGTTCGGAAAGAAACTGCACTGAAGAGCCATACAGAGATTCGCCTCCGAGACCTCGCTGGCTGTTTCAACCTCAATCAGTTTGAAGTCGACTCCCTGCTTATTTGCCTCCTTCCCGAGGTAGATACCAAATATGAGCGAATATTCGGCTATCTGCATGATGATGTAACCCGAAGACGCCCCACCATTAACCTGGCCCTCCAGTGCCTGCTGGACAATCGGGAGGAGAAAATGGCAGCTCGAGAGTCTTTTCTGGCTCACTCCCCGCTCATAGCGAACCACTTGATTCGCCTCGAGGAGGATTCGTCACCCGGGACATCCCCGCTTCTGGCCAGAAACCTCAAGATAGACGAACGGATAGCGAACTATCTGCTGGGTTCCGATCATATGGAACCTCGACTGGCGGGTTATACACGATTTATTAAACCCCTCTCAGGCCTCGGAAGCCTGGTTCTATCCGAACGATTGCGTCGGCAATTAAGCGAATTTGCCTCCCGGCTAAATGAAACCGAGCATATAGTCCTTTACCTTCAGGGCCCGGCCGGTATTGGCAGGAAGACTGCTGCCGAAGCGCTGTGCTGCGAATGCGGGCTGCCATTACTTACGGCGGATGTCCCCGGTTTACTGGCCAGCGGCCTGGTTCCGGAGACCGCTGTTTCCCTGGTGCTTCGAGAGGCAAAACTTCGCCGAGCTGCGCTTTGCTTTAGCGGCATTGACCCCGTCATCTCAGAGGAAAACACCATGAACGCGTGGTTGCAGACCATTACCCGTGCCGTAAATGTTGTTTGCCTGCCGGTTTTCATCACAGGAGAGACGGAATGGTACCCGGTGAACGCGCTTGAAAGGAAGCTTTATTTGCAGATGGAGATCGATGTCCCTCCCTATGATGTCAGGAGGCTCTTATGGAATAAATTCCTCAATGGGTACCCGGTGGAGATGACGCAAACGGATATTGATGAGGCCGCCGATAAGTTCCGATTCACTCCCGGCCAGATCAGGGATGCCGCCACAACTGCACGGGATATGTCCTTCGGCAGAGGTAGTGAGCATATATCAAAGGACGATCTCTACAAAGCCTGCCGGATTAAGTCCAACCGCAGGTTAAATATCATGGCGCGAAAGATAGAACCCAGATACGAATGGGAGGACATAGTTCTTCCTGAAGACCAGAAATATCAGCTCCGAGAGATAGCGGACTACGTAAAATACCGGCATATCGTCTTTGCCGACTGGAACTTCGAACAGAAGCTTTCTCTGGGAAAGGGACTGAACGCGATCTTCTCCGGCCCCTCCGGGACAGGGAAGACCATGGCCGCGGAGATAATCTCCAACGAACTGGGTCTCGACCTCTACAGAATCGACCTCTCCGCCGTGGTCAGCAAGTATATCGGGGAGACGGAGAAGAACCTCGATAGGATCTTTACCGAGGCTCGAAATTCAAACGCTATCCTGTTCTTCGATGAGGCCGATGCCGTTTTCGGCAAGCGCTCCGAAGTCAGGGATTCCCACGACCGCTATGCCAATATCGAAGTGGCCTATCTGCTGCAGAAAATGGAGGAATACGAGGGAATAGTTATCCTGGCCACGAACTTGAAGAAGAACATCGATGAAGCTTTCGCCCGGCGCATGCATTTCAGCGTGGAATTCCCTCAGCCCGAGGCCTCCGACAGGCTCCTGATATGGCAGGGCATGTTTCCTCTTGAAGCCCCCCTGGGAGATGATGTGGATTTAAACTTCATGGCCCGGCAGTTTAAGATAACCGGCGGCAACATAAAGAACATCGCTTTATCGGCCGCATTCCTGGCCGCGAGCGACGGTCGCAGTATCAATATGGAGCATTTAATTCGGGCGACCAAGCGAGAATATCAGAAGGTCGGGAAGCTGTGGAATGAAACCGATTTCGGGCCTTTTTTCGAATTGATAAAGGGATAAAGGGGGTGCTTATCATGGCGGAGCGTGAACGAATCAATAGAACGCGAGCAGACGAAGGAATCCTTAAAAGGCCGGATTCCGATACGCGGGAAAGTGTACACTCAAAGGACCGATCCCAGGGTGAATCACGGGGGAACCATCCTGGCTCCATCAGTGACATCGCTTCTCTCCAATCCGCCAGCCCGGTACAGCGTGCCCGGCTTTTACACAACCTCCAGCGTACTTACGGTAATGCCTATGTTCAACGCCTGTTGAATTCAAGCGGAATTCAGGCTAAACTCACTGTGAGTTCACCGGACGATCAGTATGAGCAGGAAGCGGATGTGGTTGGAGAGGCGATAGCCGAAGCTGTGGGAAATCAAACTCAACGGCAGGAAGAGGAGGAGGAACTCCAGATGAAGGTTCAGCGGCAGATGCCAGAGGAAGAGGAGGAAATGCTTCAGGGAAAGGCTGTTGATCCGCGAGTTCCGGAGGTTTCCGATGAAATTGAAGGCCGTATCGATTCAGCCCGAGGCAGTGGTCAGGTCATGCCGGAGAACGTCCGCGACACAGTTGAATCGCAAATGGGATATGATTTGAGTGGGGTAAGACTGCATACGGATTCCGAGTCAAGTCAGATATCGGAGCAGCTCAATGCCCGCGCGTTTACCACCGGAAACGATATCTTCTTTCGCGCCGGGGAATATCAGCCGGAAACCGGGG
This sequence comes from Dehalococcoidia bacterium, assembly GCA_046484125.1. Classification (GTDB taxonomy): domain Bacteria; phylum Chloroflexota; class Dehalococcoidia; order SZUA-161; family SpSt-899; genus JBGLNL01. The sequence continues at coordinate 43,285 of JAWOBX010000036.1, forward strand.
AAGGGCGCAAGCTCCTCGGACATGAATTGACCCATGTAGTGCAGCAGGGCGCTGCCACTGCCGCCAGACAGGCGGTAGAGACTGCCGCAGAGGAATCCTCCACCGGGCAAATGGAAGCCGGGAAAGCCCTCGAGGAAGCCCGAAAAAATGCGTGGATCGCTCCGACGCGGGAGAACATGAGGGGGCTGCTTGCCAACGCAGCGATCTGCCTTGGATTGGGGATGGAGGGGGATGTGCAGTCGGCCCTCGATTCGGTTACGGGAAAAGCGGTGGAGACGGTCAAGAATCAAACCGGCCTCTTTGATCTGCCGGCCAGCTCTCTGAATGTTGCCAATGACATTATCGATAAACTCAAGGAAATACAACCTTCCGAGCAGAATAATATTGAATCGACCGCGCAAATGGTGGGAGATGGGTTGGGGGGATGGGCGGTGGAACAGATGAGCGGCACTGCGGAAATGCTCAGGCAGGACCCCTCGGATGATGTCGCAAGCCATGTAGTGGAAAAGACGGCGCTGGTCCTCATGCTCGGCCGGGATTACTCACCGGGGGTTGAGGCGATTCAGAAGTGGGCCATCGAAAAGAACAGAATCAGCGAAGAGGCTGCCGAGGAAGAGTAGCCGGTCTATTGATAAAAGAGTACAGCGGCAAGGATTTATGAGATGGCGGAACCAGAAGCGAAGGCGACCGGGGACGAAAAGGCAAGGGACACACAGAACGTTGCCCGGCCGGAGTCAGCGGTTGGATTCGAACAGGATTCAGCGGCAGCCGAATCAGCACAATTTGACTGGCTGCTTGGCGCTTCTGCGACGGAGCCTTCGCTTGAAAGGCATACTACCATCCTGGGAGATCCACGGTTTTCCCAGCGCGGTAATGCCTTCCAGAAAGCTCGTATTATGGAGGGATTGCAACGAAGGTATGGTAATGCATATGCACAGAGGGTAATCAGTCGCTTTGCCGGCGAGCAAAGTTCTGGCAATCAACAAAAGGCAGCCGGGACAGGCTCCCGGGTCGATCAGAAAGGGTTAGAGGCAACCCGCTTCGAAGGCCAATCGGCGACGGTAATGAGAACTACTGACGAGGCTTTGCTGGCACAGGGAGTACGCTACAATGTTCCTCTTATTCCACAGCCCACTAACGACTCTTGCTGGGCCGGTTCAATGGCCATGATCGAAAGCTATCACCAGGGCACTTATGTAAGCCCCAATGATATTGCCAATAGTGCCGGTGTTGACCTCAATATGTCTTACGGTTGGGGTGTACTATACGACGCCGCATTATATTTCGGATTCCACCAGTTACCTGCCCAGTCCCTCCCCCCGGAATCCTGGGCACGTATCTTAGACACCTACGGTCCGTTATGGATAGTCAGGACAGGCGATCCCTCACATGCTATAGTATTGACCGGAATCAAGGGCAATAACGTTTATGTCAACGATCCCTGGCCTCCACGTCAGGGAACTGTTCGAGTAAGGACTTTTGCCGAATTTGCCGAAAGCTTCGGCGGCGCAGCCGAAGCAGTCGGCAACAATATGCAGATTCTGTACGGAACATAGCACACATGCATATTGGAAAATTGATGACTGTATATCGATTATACTGAACACAACCGGACTGATAGATCACGGGACGTTGGCATACGGCGGACCGTTTCCTATGAATTCATTTAAAATGACTGAGTCAGAAGCAAAGGTAACGCAGAGCGAAAACGTTGAGGACCGGCAGAGGTGCCACGAGCCGGAGCGGAAAGCGGAGGCCGCGCCCGATTTCGGGACCGCTTCAGCGACGTTCGAGGGATTGCTGGGGGCGTCTGCTGTTGATCCGCCGGTAGACAGGCATTCCTCGCTACTGGCTGACCCTCGCCTTTCCCACCCGGCAAATGCGGTTCAACGGGCACGGATTGTCAGCCGGATTCAGGAGTCATACGGAAACGCGTACGTTCAAAGAATCCTGGGGGTTACTCAAAACAGACCGGCCTCGATAGCGCGATCCATGTTACCGACAGGTTCATCAGGGGAAAGGCTGGTTCTTCAGCGAGATCTCTCAGAAGAAGAAACGTCGGCTCTATCAGAGGAACTTCAAACCCTTTTCGGGACCAGACGACGGGACTACAGTCGACTTGACGCTATTCTCGTTGAGCGGCCTGCCGCAGATGTTCTTCAAGTTTACCAGAGATATGAAGCAACCTACGGTGAGGGAAGCTTCGTTCGAGGCCTTGACCGGTTTGTGAGTGGGATACCAGCCAGGGAAGGCCAGAGCCCGGAAGAAGCGCAGGAGGAAAGAGACTCGTACTGGGATAGATACGCAGCCCGGCTCTACGATGCCGGTGTCGGCGCGATTCAAAGGGAGTTCCACGCAAACCGCCCGGTCCCCGTCAACCCTGCTAACGAGCGGCGCTGGCTAACTCACTGGCGAGGCGTCTTGGAGCAAAGTAACGAATCCTATGCCCCGCTGGCACTATGGATACTCGCACGCTGGAACCGCATCCAAGGTGTGGAAGAGATCGAACGAAGGGGATGGACGCCCCCGCGCAACACGAGCGATTTCCGGGCGAGTTTCGGTGTTCTCTCACAGCATCGGCAAGTCAGAGAGGAGGGAGAGCGCGCGGGAGAGGCCTACTGGGCAACCATACATGGCAGGTTCCTTGCCGATCTTCAGCAGGTCGCCGAGATGGCACGCAGCTACCACGAGAGCTATATCGCGGCTCACTGGGCTGCTCAACTTGCCTGGAATCCGTGGGCCACCAACCCACCTATGCGGGAGGAACTCGAACAGGGTATTCTCGACTGGCATTCCATCAACAGCAGGGGCAGTCTGCCATACAGGGAGATAGCGGGATGGGTTTCGAATTGGATGACAATTCTCAGGCACTGGCGGGCTGGTGACTACATATCCAGTCAGGAGTTGGAGCATGCGGGCATGGCACAAGCTGCCTCCGCCTCACCGTAACTGATATAAGTAGGCAGGTTCCTGAAAGGCATGGTTCATGATCAATAATCTTGACGAAACCATCAAACAACTGCTGATAAAGAAAGGGCGGCTGGATCCGGCCGAGATAGACATAGTCTTTGACATGCCGGACCGGGAGTGGTCCTCCACCATTTCCAAGCCTACAGTAAACGTATACCTGTACGATATTCACGAAAACCCGGATAAACGCGACAATGAATGGACCGTAGTGCACCGGAATGGAAAGGCCACCAAAACAAAGACCCCGAACCGTATCGACCTCTCCTATCTGGTCACCGTATGGACTAACGACACAGCGGATCAGCACAGCCTGCTGAGTCATATACTGGCCACGCTGTTTCGCTATCCCGAGATTCCCGAGGATCTGCTTCAGGGCAATCTTGCTGACTCATATTATCCGATCAAAGCCAAGGTGGCTCAACCGGACGGGGTTTTCAGGAATTCCGCCGATTTCTGGAGCGCGCTGGATAACCAGCTAAAGCCATCGATCAGCTACGTGCTTACCATACCTGTAGACCTGGATATGGCGATCACCGCTCCAGAGGTTAAGACCAAGGTATTCAAGTTTACCGGCGATGGCGGGCAGGGACCGGAAGAAAGGATAAGCATCTCAGGCCTGGTCCATCGCAAGGGCAAGGCTGAGGAAGCCCTGACAGGGGTTGCAATCCTTGCCAGGGAAGCCGGGGTAACCGCAACAACAAATGAGGAAGGCAAGTACGCTTTCTCAAATTTGAGTTTCGGCTCACATACACTGGAGGTCACCGCCCCGGGGGAGAAAACAAAAGAGGTACCTATTACCGTACCCGGTGGCAACTATGACATAGAGATATAGGAACACAATAGCCAGACCATATGTGTGTTTGATTGAAAATGAAATTCAGAAAACAGGAAAGGGGGAATGAAATGTGAATTCTTTGCGCCCGGGCTTCGTGGAGGATCTCATGCATGCCGGATCATGAGACATATCGAGGTCCCAGTGAGTGAAAATCGTGACTCCCGGCGTAAATTCATAGCTTAAGGAGGCAAATATGTCACCTCAGTATCTTTCTCCCGGTGTATATGTTGAAGAGGTCGACAAAGGATCAAAGCCCATTGAGGGCGTGGCTACATCCATCGCAGGTTTTGTTGGGTTTGCCGAGAAGGGACCCGTTAACTATCCAACGTTTGTCGCCAACTGGAACCAGTTTGTGCAAAACTTCGGGGAGTTTCTGCCCGGCGGGTATCTGGCCCACGCGGTATACGGCTATTTCAACAACGGCGGTGGCAGTTGTTATATAACACGGCTGCCCGGTGGCAATGGGGCGGGTGAGACTGAGGCTCCTAAATCACAGGCATCACTGCCCAGTTCAGCCCAGGCTTCCATCGAAACCCTCTCCGTTACCGCCCTTGAAGAAGGTGAGGCCAGCGTTGAAGTGAGCAAACCCTCCGGTGAAGACGTACCCGAGGATCAGTTCAACCTGAAGATAAAGGTGGGTGCAAAAGAGGAGACCTTCGAGAACCTGACGTTCAAGAAGGGCAAAACCGTTCGTAACGTTATCGATGTAATCAACAAGGAATCGAAACTGGTCAAAGTGGCGGAGAAGGAGTCCACCCTGAACATTGCGGAAAAGATACCCGCACCTGGAACCTACCCGCTGGCGGCACCGCCAGCGACGACCACGGCTATTGCCCCTGAATCAATCTCCCCCGATGCCATAGTTGGTGATTCGGGCGAGCGATCGGGAATAAACGGCATGGAACTGGCCGAGGATGTCACCATGGTGATGTGTCCGGATATCATGGCCCTGTACCAGGCGGGTAAAATCAGCCGGGAGGGCGTCAAGATCGTTCAGACAGCCATGATCGACCATTGCAACAATGTTGGAGATCGCGTAGCTATTCTGGATTGCCTGCCGGAATTGAGCCCGCAGGGAGTCAAGGACTGGGTGGTGAATGAGGCGGGGTATGACTCATCATATGCGGCCATCTACTATCCATGGATCAAGGTAGCCAATCCGCTGCCCGATAGTGAATCCATATACGTTCCACCGTCAGGACACATAGCCGGGCTTTATGCCCGTGTTGACGGAACCCGAGGCGTGCACAAGGCACCGGCCAACGAAATTGTTCAGGGGGCCATCGGGCTGGAAGTGGCCATTACCAAGAGTGAACAGGATCAACTCAATCCCAACAGCATCAATTGCATTCGCGCCTTCCCGGGCAGGGGCATCCGGGTGTGGGGAGGGCGAACACTTTCAAGCGATGCCTCGTGGCGCTATATCAACGTTCGCAGGCTTTTCAACTTCATAGAGAAATCGATTGAAAACGGGACGCAATGGGTCGTCTTCGAGCCTAATGATGTGGCGTTGTGGGCCAAGATCAGACGCGATATCGGAGCCTTTCTCCGAAGGGTGTGGATGGAGGGAGCCCTTTTCGGAGCCACACCGGATGAAGCGTTTTTCGTCAAGTGTGACGAGGAACTCAATCCAGTCGAAGTCCGCGATGCCGGGCAGGTAATAACCGAGATCGGTGTTTGTCCGGTCAAACCGGCCGAATTTGTCATCTTCCGTATCAGCCAGTGGGCTGGCCCGGGCGGTGAATAATACGCTTAGGAGGTAAACAGTAATGGCAACATGGAGACCAGGAAAATTCAAAGATTCATTGCAGGCCTCCTCCTTCGGACTCGAGATTGAAGGGGAATCGGTAGGCACGTTCCGGAAATGTACCGGCATCACAAACAAAAACGAGATTATAACGGAAACAAAGGTAAAGTCTGGAAAGACCGTCGTCCAGAAACAACCGGGACTGCTCACAGTAGGTGACATCACGCTCGAACGTGGTTATACGGATAACATGGACCTTTATAAATGGCGTGAAGAGATCGTCAAGGGCAAGGTCTCATCGAACCGAAAGGATTGCAGTGTCGTGGTATATAATACTCAGGACGAGGAGGTCGCCCGGTTTAATATATTCGACTGCTGGCCGGCTGAGCTCTCAGGCCCGGAACTCGATGCAGGCAGTAACGATGTCGCCATTGAAAAAGTCGTCCTCGCCTGCGAAAGAATAGAAAGGGATTAGATAGAAGATATGTAATTCGGTTAAGGAACCTCTGAACAAGTGGTGAGTTCAGGGGCGTGCGGGTATCCCCCGGCCTCAAGATTCCGCCGGGAGTGGGGGTAAACGGGGGATAGGGCTTTCCTGAAACCGGCTTGAACAGGAATTTGGATTATGACTTTACAGACCGAGTTTGCTTTTACCCTGCCTAAAGGATACGTAGATAAAGAAGGTAACCTTCATAAAGAAGGCGTTATGCGGCTGGCCACGGCGGCGGATGAGATCAAACCCATGAAAGACATGCGGGTGAGATCCAACCAGGCCTACCTGGTGATTGTTTTGCTTTCCAGGGTCATTACCAGGCTTGGAACCATCACGGAGGTAAACCCCGGTATTATAGAGGGACTGTTCTCAGCCGATCTGGCTTATTTACAGGAGTTCTATCGTCAGATCAATGAGGAAGGCACCACAAACCGCACCGTGACCTGCCCGGAATGCGAGCATAGCTTTGAGGTGGATATCAGCAACCCGGGGGGATAAAGGGCTACCCCCTCGAAGAAATGTTCGAGGAGGTAGCCTACATCGCTTATTATCTCCACTGGCCGCTGGATGACATCCTGGAAATGGAGCACGATGATCGTCGCGAATGGGTCGAGAAAATCGCCGAGATCAACCAGAGATTGAATGAAGGGGAAGGGGGGATAGGGGATTTTCGATGATGGCAGGGCAAGCTTCTGAAATGGGGGCCATTTGGAAGGCAATTTGAGGGATATTCGTATACACGATAGTTCCCAGACGGGTGCGCTCAACCGCCGGCTTGGCGGGGAGGTGCGTGAATTGGGCCGAAAGCCCGTACGATTGCCACTAGCCGCGAGGGGAGATGGTCATGATCCTCAGGTGAAACCAGCGATAATGAAGGTCGAAGAGTCCGCACCAGCGGAAAACCCGGCGTCGGCAAGGCAGGCGGATCCGGAGATAATAGCGGATATGGTATATCGCTTGATGAAGAAAGACCTGGTGCTGGAACGAGAGCGGCGGCGCTAGTGAACCTTTGAAGGGGTTATGACCAGGGGAGTGTACTCCGGGTTTCAATCCGCCGCTCTTTTCCTGTGCCGGCCGGGAGAAGAACAATGACAAAGACAGGCAAACGATTCGACGGGCTTGCCACCGCCAAGTTTGGCGTTGAAATGGGGAATATAGTAGCGGCCGAGTTCACCGAGGTCTCGGGGCTGGAAGTGGAGCTGGAAATACTCGAATACCAGGAAGGCGGGAACAACCTTTTCAGCCACAAGCTGCCCGGCAGGGTAAAGTTCCCCAACGTTACCCTCAAGAGCGGGGTGACCGAAAGTAACGAGCTCTGGGAATGGTTCGTGAAGGGCACTTATGGTAAAATCGAACGCCAGAATATTTCGATAGTTCTTTATGACCAGACAAACACTGAGGTAAGGCGCTGGAACCTGGCGAACGCATACCCGATAAAATGGACCGGCCCCTCATTTAAGGCAAGCGAAAATACGATTTCTATAGAAACCCTCGAATTTGCTCACGAAGGCATAGTCCCGCAGTAGTGAGATGACGGATAACAGCAACGAGCAGCACGATCAACTTAACCGGGAACACGGGGCTGATAGTGAACTCGCTTCACGAATAGCCACCCGGCATCTGAGCCTAGCTGAGCAAGTCTCAGCCCGTATATTGTTGCCATTGAGGGCATTTTCTATGGGGCCAACAGGACTTCCTGCCCTGGCGCGGACGCTGTTTGACCGGGTACAATGGGGAAACGCTGTGATTGGCCGGGCGGGAGCTCTCTCAGACCGGATTCATCGGTCTGTGCAAAAAACGCTGTTCCCTGTCAGACCGATCGAGAAGGCATGGTTTCGAAAGAGCCGTTCTGTTGATGATAGCGCTTTCCCTGTTGAAGAGGAAGAGTACGAAATTCCTGTAGTCGAGCCACCGGATGCTGATCTTGAAAAAGGAACTCCAGCGATCGCTGGCCGGAAGCCCTCTCCGGCAGGGGCGGCGGCCTTTGCAACAGCCCACCACAACAGGGTACAAAGAACGCCGGTGGTTGGCTTCTCCCCATCGATACTCGAGAGCATGGGAATTTCGCGGCGCCCGGCTACGCTCGTGGAAGAGGGAATTCAAAGTATCACCGGCGACACTGAGCTACAACATAAGCCGGAACCTCGCAAGTCAGTAACTCAGCCTCTGACGCTGAGGCAAAAATCTGAGGCCGGGAAAACGGAAACGGTACAGAAACAGTTCCGGCCAACTCAGACATCACCAGAGCAACAAAGGGACTTTAGTTTTGAGAAGAGGCAGAAGCGAATTAGTGGGGAGGCGTACATGCCTCAGCCCACTCTGTACAAGAAAGGACTGGCCGCTCTTTCCGCTCTGAAAGGCCGGATTCCTTTTGTCGGCAGTCGCAAAGAGGAACTACCTCCCGGGACAGAGGAACAACCTGATGCGGCACCCTCCCCGCCCGACGTTACCTACCCCTCAACTCCGGAAACAGGGGAGAGAGAGCAAATCGAGAGCCCCGTTCACTCTCAGACTGAGAAGCCCTTCTCAATCCGTGAAAGCAGGCTGTTGCCATCAAAGAACGCATTCAAAGGAATCATTGCCCGAAAGCCACTCAGGCTGAATGTATTCCGCGCGCCCTCCCAACGTCGGCCTGCCGGATTGAGGGAATTGCCCATGTATAAACCGGCGTTGTTGATGGGTAAAGAGGGTCGAATTACCGGAGAGAGCTCTCCTGTAGCGCCGGAAACCCCGTACCCATCGCCGGAAAATCGCGTCAGCGGGGCCGCGCGATTAGAAGAATCCCGGCCGGCACAAGAGAGCGCCGTGCCGGGAAAAGTCCCTGTTTCAGGTGTTGAAGATCTCCCTGTCACACGTAAAAGCCTGGCGGAAGAGATCGCCGGGAAGTATCAGCATGAGGAAATCGAAACGTCAAATTCACTGGAGATGGTTCCCCGGCTGGATCAAAAACCGGATGCTTTGACGATGAGTGAGGAGGAATCAGGGAGGGGAGCAGAAGCTTCGGCAAGCGAAGTACCAGAGAGGACCACTGAGGGAGAATACAGGAGTGGGAGAGTACCGGGTACACCGCCTGAACAACGGGAGCAGGAGGCAGACACTCACCTAAGAGAAATTTTTAGCTCCCGGCTCACCCGGAAATATATTCCGGGGAAAATGACCACCGGTTACCTTCCGTTCGTCCAGCGCATGGTAAGTTCGGAGTCAGCCTACGGAGGGATGACGGTCACCGAACTGGCCAGGGCTCTGAGTGCGAAGCACCTTCCTTTGGAAGATAAAGAATCACCTTTATACGAATCAACTGTGGAGCGTCCCGGTGACATCTCTCCCGGCAGAGAAATAAGGCGTATGCCCCATGTACTTCAAAAAGGGGGACCCGTTCCCGGAAAGAAGGCATCGGGTTACACTGAGACTTTGGCCGGCAGGGCTCCTGCTAGAGTCTTACGTAGAAGAAGGGCCGAACCCATTTATGGTGCTGGTCATTCTCTTGCAATGATCCACGGGGAGTTCGAACGGCCGGAGCAGGCACTGGCTCGTACTGGAGCCGGGCCGGCTGAGGACGGCGTGTCTGACTTGATCTCGCGGATGGAGGTTGATACGAACCAGCAAACGGAGCAACGAGGCGCGGGGGAAGAAGATAACACCGAAGCCATCGCACGCCAGGTATACGCGATCATCAAAAGAAGGCTTGCTGTCGAAAAGGAAAGGTCGGGATACCGATAGACAGCGCTCAGGGAGGAAAGCATGGCAACCAAGGGCGGTCTTGAAAAAGCGCAGATCATCAATCTGGACACAAACGAAGCCATAGAGTGTATGTTCCGTCCAAAGGAATACACCTTCACCAAAATCAACCAGTGGCAGGCCGGAATGGTGGCCGGCAAGAATGTTCCCAAGCTGGAGTTCAGCGGCGGCCAGGCGATGAAACTGGATATGGAGCTGTTCTTTGATACCTACGAGACCGGGAAGGACGTGCGGAAGAAATATACCGATAAAATCTGGAAACTCATGATGATAAATCCGGAAAACAAGGATAAGGGCAATAAAGGCTGGCCTCCGCAATGTGAATTCCGGTGGGGGCAGGCCTGGTCGTTTAAGGCTGTGATCACCAAAATTACACAGAAATTCACGCTGTTTCTACCGGATGGTACTCCGGTAAGGTCCACCATGAACGTGGGCTTCCAACAGGCCGCAGAGGAGGGCGTTTATCCGGGACAAAACCCGACGACAGTGAGTAAACCGGGCTACAAAACCAGAATGGTTAAGCAGGGCGAGACACTGGACTGGATTGCCTTTGAGGAATATGGCGATGCCGGCAAATGGCGCTTCCTGGCAGAGATAAATAAACTGGATAATCCGAAGGGGCTCAAGCCGGGCCAGGTCCTCGCCATCGCCCCGCTTGGCCAGGGCTAAATTGTGGATTATGGCGAGACTGGGCCCCGCCATCTTAAGCGAAATATGTTGGTAACCGATGCAAAACAGGGCGGGTTGACGTGAAACACACAAATAAAAGAAACTGGGTATCGGGGAGATAGCTAATGGGATCGACAACACAACTGGCGCCGAGAATATACCTGAAATTCGATGGCACCGAAGCTTCCGAGCGTGTTACCGATGCCATTATCTTCATAGAGGTTGATGACAGCCTCACGCTTCCGGATATGTTCACGATTCACTTGAGGGATCCTAATCTCGAATGGATCGATGACGATACCTTCTCGCTCGGTACGCCGGTGGAGATATCAGCCAAGGCCGAGGGTGGCTCAGAGGTCAAGTTGCTCTCAGGAGAGATAACCGGCATAGAGCCGCAACTGAGACAGGGCATCGGGCCTACCCTGATATTGCGCGGCTATGACAAATCCCACCGCCTCAACAGGGATAAAAAAACCCAGTCGTTTCTGCAGATGACCGATAGCGATATAGCCAAAAAGGTGGCTCGGAATGCCGGACTAAGAAGCCAGGTGGACTCCACCAGCGAAGTATATGATTATGTCCTGCAGCATAATCAGACAGACTGGGAATTCCTTATGGCGCAAGCCGGCAGGGTTGGGTTCCGGGTGCTGGTCAAGGATGACACCCTTCATTTTCAGCAATTTCCCGATACAACCGAAAACACCCCCGAGCTGGAGTGGGCAGTTGACCTGCTGCAATTCGACGCTCGCCTGACTACTGCCCGGCAGGTATCCGAAGTGATCGTTCAGGGTTGGGACCCCGAAAGGCAGCAGCAGATCGTGGGCCGGGCTACGCAAGCAAACGATATGCCGGATATTGGAGAGAGCCACCAGGGTGGTGAGGCCTCGCAGCAGGCTTTCGGAGGTTCTGCCAGGGAGATCATAGTCGACCGGCCGGTCAGCACCCAGGCGGAAGCGGATATGCTGGCTCAGGCGATATGCGATGAAATAGGCCAGGGATTTGTAGAAGCCGAATGCGTGTGCTTTGGCAACCCGGGTGTACAGGCAGGCGCGATGATCACAATGAATGGCCTTGGAGACCGCTTTTCTGGAAGCTATCGGGTGACTCATGCCTCGCACCGCTACGATGAATCGGGCTACAGGACCGAGTTCACGGTTGGAGGACGGCATGCCTCGACGATTGGTGAATTACTGTATAACATGAACGATAGCGGATTCCGCCAGGGTCCGGTGCTCGGTGTTGTAACCAACAATGAAGATCCCGATGATGAGTGCAGGGTGAAGGTGAAGATACCTTCAATCAAGGACAGCGAGGAAAGCGCCTGGGCCAGGCTGATCGCTGCCGGTGCCGGGAAGGACCGGGGATTGCAGTGGCTGCCCGAGGTAAATGACGAGGTTCTGGTTGTATTCGAGAATAACGATATTAACCGTCCGCTGGTGATCGGCGGCCTCTGGAGTGCCAGGAATACACCTCCGTTACCATCCAGCGGATGTCTCGACTCCGGCAAGGTTAAAACCAGACAGATTGTTACTCGAAGCGGGACGAAGATCGTTCTGGAGGATGATGACAACATAATCACCATTTCGAATCCGGATGAAAGCTATCATTTGAAGATCTCGGAAAAGGATACCAAAATAGAGATTATCTCCGGTGGTGACGTCTCCGTTGAGGCGCAACAGAACGCCACGGTTAAAACGCAGGGTGACGTGAATGTTGAGGCAACGGGAAATATTGCCGTAAAGGGCCAGCAGGTCGAGGTGAGCGCCAATACCAATGCCAAGATAACGGCGTCAGCAAACATGAACCTGGAAGCCTCAGGCATAATGACCATAAAGGGAGCACAGGTCAAGCTGAACTAGGGAATCTCGGAACGGGTGGTGATTCCGGGGGGTGGGGTGTACCGCCGGAATACATGAAATGGAAAAGGTCAATGGAGTGTTAAGTCATGAACGATGATGATATCATAAAGGATGTTCTGGGAACGGGTTTACATTTCCCGCTGGCGGTCGACGCCCGTGGCGGGATAGCAATGGTTCGTGGCGAACAGGATATCGACGAATCGATTCGAACCATATTGAGCACTGCCCGGGGCGAACGGCCTATGCGCCCCATGTTCGGCTCGCGCGTTCACGAGCTGGTCTTTGCCCCCAATAACGCCACCACCTCAGGTCTTATGCAGCAGTATGTGGAAGAAGCACTTGGCTGGTGGGAACCGCGCATAGAAGTGCTTGACGTCGATGTGAGCGCCGACCCCGATGATACCAGCCGCATCCTGGTGAACATTCTCTACAAGGTGAAAGCTACCAGCGACAAGCGTACCCTGGTATACCCATTCTATCTCTCAGGTTGAGGTTGCCAAGGAGGAGACAATGGCACTGCCGGCACCGAATTTGGACGATCGAAAATTTCAGGACCTGGTCCGTGAAGCCAGGGCGAGGATACCGCGCTATTGCCCCGAATGGACGGATCACAATTTGAGTGATCCCGGTATAACCTTGATCGAGCTCTTCGCCTGGATGGTGGATGTTCTCCTCTACAGAGTGAACAGGGTACCGGAAAAGACCCATATCAAATTCATGGAAATGATGGGAATCAAGCTGGAACCACCACAGCCCGCCAGAGCCGATGTGACCTTTCGCCTGTCCGCGCCTCAACCGGAGGCGATAACTGTTCCCCGTGGAACCGAGGTGGCCACTGTGCGAACGGAAACCCGTGACGCCATTAACTTCACAACCGATGAGGACTTGACCATAGTCCCCCCCGTGCTGACTCACGTTATGACTTCTCCTGATGGAAATGAATTCGAGGACAGTATGCCGGCGCTCAAAAACCCCGATCGACGGATAAGCATTTTCCAAAATCCTCCTCAGGAAAACAACGCGCTTTATCTGGGATTCGAAACCAATCTGCAGGCCCAGACGCTCGCACTGACTATAGAGAGCAATATCGAGGGTATCGGTGTTGACCCCAACAATCCTCCGCTGGCCTGGGAATTCTGGGATGGCCAGGAGGAAACCTGGGCTCCTCTCAAGTTGGAAACCGATACCACAGGCGGGCTGAATACCAATGGACGTGTTAGTCTGCATGTTCCATATGCATGTGCCATGAAAGCGATAAACGGTGAGTATGCCTGCTGGGTCAGGTGCCGTGCTGTTGCTCCACAACAAGGACAGCGGCCGTATTCCACTTCGCCCGAGGTAGCCAGTATAACTCCGGAGGCCGTCGGGGGCACCGCCCGAGTCTTGCACGCCACAAGAATAGACAACGAGATTCTGGGAAGGAGTGACGGAACTTCCGGTCAGACTTTCCACCTCCAGAATACCCCCGTCCTTGAGAGGGAAGAGGGGGAAACTATCGAGGTGGAGACGGATATTCCGGGTCAATTTGAACCCTGGCAAGAGGTTGATGACTTATCGGGTTCCGGTCCCGATGACCGGCATTTTACCTGTGACAGTGTCACCGGAGAGATACAGTTCGGAGTTTCCATAAGGGAACCATCGGGTCAGGAGCGGTGGTATGGAATGATTCCGCCAAGTAGCCGTCAGGTCAGGTTCACAAGCTATCGATACGGCGGCGGTACCATCGGCAACGTGGGACCCGGCACCATCACGGTGCTTAAATCCTCCATTCCGTATATAGCCTCAGTCAATAATATAGGACCGGCCACGGGCGGTACGGAGCCCGAAAGCATCGAACGGGCCAAGATGCGGGCACGACAGGTTATCAAAGCCCGGACGAGAGCGGTTACCGCTGATGATTTTGAATATCTGGCGTGTGAGGCTTCACCTATGATAGCCAGGGCGAAATGTCTCACAGCAGGTTCAACCGTGGCGAGCCAGACTCTGCCACCGGGAATGGTGATGCTGCTTCTGGTTCCTTTCGTCTCCGATACAGGCGCCCCAATACCTTTGGAGCAACTGGGACTGACGAAGAAGCTCAGAGAGCAGGTTGAGTACTATCTGAATGAGAGGAAGTTGCTGGGCACACGAATGGAGATCGCTGAACCCAGGTACACTCCTGTATCTATAGAGGCGAGAATTAAAGGAAAGCCCGGAACCGATTTCACGCTCGTAGCAGCCGGAATCGAAAGAGCCCTGTATCGTTATATTAATCCTGTCCGGGGAGGGGTGGACAGCAAAGGCTGGCCATTCGGTCGAGGAGTATCACCGGCTGAAGTTTACTCGGCGATTCAGGAAGCCGGCGATATCGACTTCATACGTGAGGCGAAAGTCTTCATGGTAGATCCGGATACCGGGGAGCGAGACGAGATCACTGACGAGATGGTTCTGTCGGCTGAGAGCGTATTGTGCTCTCACCAGCATAAAGTGACGGTGGAGGAGTGAAGGGGGAAAGATGACGGTTTCAGGCAATCATGACCAGCCGGAGCTTCAAAGCAGTTATACTCAATACCTGCCCGGGACGTACCGTCAGGATGAGTTTCTGGGCCGCTTTCTGCTGATATTCGAGAGCGTGCTTGGCCCTGTAGAAAATCAGGTGGATAACCTGCATATGTACTTTGATCCGCTCACTGCTCCGCGTGAGCTGCTCCCATGGTTGGGCTTGTGGGTGGACCTGGTCCTGGACCAGAATTGGCCTGAGGAACCCCGCCGGAAGCTGGTTAAGTCAGCAGCCTGGCTCTACAGGTGGAGGGGTACCAGGCGGGGGTTGCGCGAGTATCTGCGAATATATACCGGCACAAGCCCGGAGATCACTGAATACATCCCCGGCATGAAACTCGGTAAGGAAACAGAGCTGGGAGTTAATACACGCCTCGGCAGTTCGGGTGGTGGCTATCATTTCACTGTCACGTTGCACCTGGAGGGGGTGAGCCATGTCAAAACCGAAATCATTCGAGCCATCATTGATTCCCAGAAACCCGCCCACACAGTATACACACTTCAAATAAGAGGTAATAGCCCGGAAAGGGAGGAGAACCATGGAGCTTGATGACATCACCCGTTTCCAGCTTAAGAGGGAGAATCCGTTCGAAGGACTGGTAATTGACGCCGAAACCTGGAGGGACGCTCACCAGTATCATCGAGATAGTCAGCGGCTTCATGTTCTCACTTTTCACCGAACCGGAATAGTGGGCGGTCTGGAGGTTGCGGCAAGCGATCCGCCGAGCCTCACCGTGATCATCCAGCCTGGAATAGGCATTGATCCCCAGGGGAATACCATCGTCATAGCCGATACACAGAAGTACAAGATCCAGGCTCGCAAAAAGGGTACCATCTATCTTGTAATACTTTTCAGGGAAATCCCTGGCGGTCCCTTTCAGCCCGCTGAAGGTGGACAACCGACTCGAATCGTCGAAGGGTATCGGATAGAGGAGAGATCCGAGTTGCCCCCGGAGCCGCACCTGGAACTGGCGCGTATCGATTTTGACCCGGAAAATGATGCTATCAGGGAGCCTCAAACCCCATCAAAACCCGGGAAAAACGAGATAGACTATCGTTTCCGGCAGAGCGCCGCCGCTGTTGCCCCGGCGGCACAGGCAGCAGTCCCGGCGCCACAGCAACAGGCTGCGCCGCCACCATCAAATACGGATAAGCCAAAACCAGCCTCTGAACCTCCGGCCAGGAACCGTACAACCCTCACAATAGGGCATGCCGTACTTGGAGACGCGGGCAAAGACCTGCATTTGAAAGGTCTTCAGAACCTCGCTCGGGAGATCAACCAGCGTTACGATATGGAGATCAAGATTGAGAAAGCCAGCTCTCTGGCCAAGAACCTGGGTAAATATCAGGTCCTGTATCTCACCGGAAATGGCAATTTTGAGCTCAGCGATGAAGAACAATCGTCGCTCAGCAAGTTTGTTGAATCCGGCGGAATGGTTTTCGGTGAAGGATGCTCTGAGGGTGAGGCCCAATCCAGGGGAGCGAAGGAATTCGGCCTGGCATTCAACAAGATAGCGGGACAATTTAAAAGCAAACTTGAAAATGTTCAGCGCGGCCACCCCCTGCTTTCATCCGCCCACATATTCTCCTCTGTTCCGCAGGGAGCCGGACCGGGCATGCTTCTTGAGGGGGGGCGCATGGTCTACAGCGGCAGCGACTATGGATGCGCCTGGCAGGGAGGCTACCAGGATGTTCCGCTTGAGAGGGAAGTGATTCGAACCGCCATCGAGATGGCGGTAAATATCATGTCTTATCGCTAGTGTATTGTCCCTAACGCTTCTATACAAATGTTTCGCAATGTTCTTTTTAACTCATTGCTTCACTGGAAGGGTTTGTTACTCGGTGAGCGAATTCGGATTCCGAGTTCGCTCACCGAGTAACAACACAGGGTGGCGGGGCGGGAAATGTAGTAAGTTCATATAATTGATGTTATCAGATAATCTAAAGTCCGGTTATTTACGGGACGATCTAGTATGAACCGAGCTGTTGATGTTTTCGATTTTACAATTCAATCCGGGAGTTAGAGTATGCCAGAAAGAACAGAATTAATGGTAGAGCCCTCTTCGGTGACCATGTTGCCGGGTGAGACCGTCGAGATTAAGGCCAACATCCGGAACTTGAGCCAGACGGTGGATCAGCTTGTCATTACCGTGGAGGGTATAGACCCCACCTGGTACACGATACCTGTCTCCAGTGTGGCGCTCTTCCCGAATGACCAGGATAGCTTATCCATCTCTTTACATCCCCCCAGAGCCGCCGAGAGATCCGCGGGGACGTATACTCTCACTATCAAAGTCACTTCACAGGAGGATCCATCCCACGTAGCTACTGCCGAGGTAGCCGTTGAACTCAAAGCGGTCCTCGAAGTGGAAGTGGGAATTACACCGGAAAACCTGGCTGGAAGGAAAGGAACATATCAGGTAACTATTAACAATCCGGGAGATCAGCCGGCCACTGTTCAGCTCGTAGCGAGCGACTTTAAAAACAGGCTGCGCTACGCCTTCAACATGAGCCGGCTTACGGTTGAGGGGGGCGCCCGTTCGGGTGCCAGCCTTGAGGTCGGACTGCGATGGCTGGCTATGCTTGGCGGTGAGAAAACTTTTGAGTTTAAGGTGGCAGCTATGCCGGCGGATGAAATACCTTCTCCGGCTTTCTGCCCTTACTGTGGAAAGGGGATTAAACCCAAAAACCTGGCCTCACGGGTATTCTGTCCGCACTGCAGCCAGAATTTGAGCGAAAAAGCGAAGGTTGCTACAGCTAACTTCATTCGAACGCCTTTAATAAAAGGACTGCCGAAGATCAGTTTCCCATGGTTTACCAGAAAACCTGTTGTTCAAAACTTTGAGGCTGCCACTGAGGACAAAAGGGAATTCATACTCAGTTGGTCCGTAAAGCGGGCCAAGGCCGTTATGCTCGGAACCGAAAGCGTGGATAATGAAGGGGAAAAGTCGGTATTCCCCGACGAGCCCGCCACATATACGCTTACGGCGAGTAATAAAGGAAAGTCCGTAAGCCAGTCTGTACAGGTCCATCCGCTTCCGGTTCCAAAGGAGACATCGGAGAGAATAAGGGCCTCGCTTTCTCCCGCTGAGCTTCAGGTTCACGCCGGAACCGTACCCGGCCAGGCTACCCTGCACCTGCAGAACATGGGGGAAATAGTCGACAAATTCCTGATTGATATAGCGGGCCTTGATACTTCATGGTACAGCACATCAGCCTCAAGCGTGGCTTTGATGCCTCAGGCCTCAGACCAGGTACAGATCAGTTTCCAGCCCCCCAAAAAAGAGGGAGTAAGGGCCGGGAAGTATCCGTATGTCATCCGTGTTCGCTCCGAAAGTGTTCCGGAAGATATTACCGCGGTCACCGGAGAGCTTCACATACTCCCGCTGCCTGAATTCAAGCTTCAGGTCCGTCCGTTCCGGGTAACCTGCCGGAAGAAGGGAACGTTCCGTATTGGTCTGAGCAATACCGGTGTAAGCGATATCAACTTCAATCTGGAAGCCACGGATATGGAGGAGGGCTGCAGGTTCCGTTTTGAGGACTCGGCGCCCGCCGTCGCCGCCTGGAAGGCCGCTGAGGTTCCGATGAGGACCAAACCGAAGCGTGGCTGGTTTGTGGGTGAGAAGAAAGCCTATAACGTTACCGTCACCGCGAGTGACGGAACCAATTCGCAGACAGGCAACTGTGAACTGACTCATAAACCGCTGTTCGGTTCCTGGAAAACGGTTTTCAAGATAATCCGGGCTGTGGTGGTAATCATCATCATAGTCGTTATCGTTTATCTGGCGATACACTGGGGTGGGGGGTGGAGCCAGTTAACCAGCGACCCCGGCAGATGGGCAGAGGAACTGACGGATGAGTGGCCTCCATGGAAGGGCCCGTTTGACGAGATCGCGGGTGAGGAAAGCACACATGAAGAAATTCCCAGGCCTGAGCTCGAGGAACCACGGCCCGATTTGCGCGACGGGCCATAGCCCGAAAGAAGGAGGTAAACTGAAATGCAGAGGCTTTTTTCATTAGCGATGATTACACTGCTGGTAACTCTTCTGGCGGTCTCTTTCGCGGGTATCACCGCCGGCCAGGCCAGCGCCCAGGCCGGACCGAATATCAGATTAAGTCCAACATCGGGATTCTGCTCGGTCACAATCGAGGGAACAGGCTTTTCGGCCTGGACTGGAATCACCGTATACTGGGATGAAAAAGAGGTCCCGGCAATTATCGATACAGATCAGGAGACCAATTTCACAGCCATAATAACGGTGCCGACCCAGACAAGTCCGGGCGATCATGAAGTAAGAGTAGTAGACGGATATGGTGATGGGGATAGAGCTATATTCAGAGTCATCGATATGACCGGACCTCAGGGGATACCGGGTGTATCGGTCACAGGGCCGGCCGGGGAGGATGGTATCAACTGCTGGGATCTCAATGAAAACGGCCAGCCCGATGATGAGGAGGATATCAACGGTGACGGTGTTGTCGATGTACTGGATTGCCGGGGACCGGAGGGTCCTCAGGGGCCTCCGGGAGAATCGACGGTGATAGAAGGAGCCCAGGGGCCAGCGGGGCCGGAAGGACCACCAGGGGAGCCGGGTGAGGATGGACTCGGCATTATCTGGCGTGGTGAATGGAATCCGGATGAAGAATATCTGGTTAATCACGCGGTTAACTACGAAGGAAGTGCATATATCTCCATTGCTCCATCGAGTGGCGCAGTTCCTGCTGAAGCTGGTGACAAGTGGGACCTGATGGTGGTAAAGGGTGAGGCCGGTGAGGTTGGAGAGGCCGGGGAAGCTGGGGGTGGGGGGGCCGTTGGCACAACGGGGTTCTTCCTGGGTCTTGCAGCCTTGATATTGATAGGAGCGGGTAAGGTGAAGGGCTGGATATTCGGGTAAAATCCGAATCATCTTGGCGGAGTTAAAAAGGGCCATTGGCTGAAATGCATTTACAGGAACCAAACCCGAGCGAGAGGATGCCGTGTGCATCCAGATTATACGCGGTTTTGGGGTGAAACCCACAACATAACTTGCGAAGACCGGCCATCCCCAGCTATAATTAATGATTGTCACGCCAGTGTGACCGGCTTAGTGGGGATTCGTCTAGTGGTAGGACGCGTGACTCTGGATCACGAGGCTCAGGTTCGAATCCTGGATCCCCAGCCATCATAAAGCCCCCCGCATCCCCTACCACGCCCACTATTCCTGATCGCTGCGACCGAGAAAACACATACGCCTTCATACCCTGATGAACTCCAGCAAACAATCCTTCCGGCATCTTTCTTGTGGCTCCGGACTGACATATCAACGGCAGGCTGAACCGCTTAAGGCTAAACGGGTGTTAATTTGACACGTGTCAAATTATTTAATCAGGTAACCGAAGAACCTCCCTTCCGGTTACATTTTAGATGAGTGAATACGGACTACTCTTAATTATCCACATATAATTTTCAGTTACACATAATAGCTTGTTATGTTTCCCTGGTTTTTAGCTACAAAGACATTGACAATCGGAGACCATTGTTGACGGTCTCCATAAGATGGGATGGCAGCTTACCAATTTTCTCAGTGAGAAATGCTTTATCTACAGTAATTACCTGAGATACATTTACTACCGAATCTTTTTGCAATCCGCTTTCTTTGGTTTTAACGAATACATTGCCAGGAGCTTTAGCCAGATTTAGCTTTGAGGTTATGACCGCAGCCATTACGGTATTTAAACGACTGCGGTTGAAATCATCGGATTGGATAACCAGTATTGGTCTACGATAACCGGGTTCTGAACCGCTGGGCTTTCTGAGCGAGGCCCACCAGATTTCGCCTCGCTTGATTACCATTTTTCCTCTGTTATAGACTGAAGCTGTAACTCGACCAAATCGGGATCAATGCTATGTTCCTCTTCTTCTTTACTATAAATCTCATTTAATTTCTCAGTAATCCCCTCGTTTGACCGGATGCGCAATCGAACTGAATCCAAAACCCCGACCTGACTCGCGTCGTGTCTCAGTGCCGTCTGATTCGATGCAGAGACTCAATATCTTGCGCCAGGTCGTCAATCCTTCCTATCAATGTGAGGGGGTTTCGAATGGCTCTCAAGGCTGT
>JAWOBX010000053.1:0-25215 GCA_046484125.1 Dehalococcoidia bacterium
GTGCTTGGGCATGACCTTTAACATTTCGTTAAGGGCCTCGATTTTCTCCTCCGGCGTCTCGGCAGCGCGGTAGCGCCTCTCAGCTTCGAAGTAGGCGGGCGTTAGATTAGCCGGCATGATCACTCACCTCAGTTCTTGAGTCCCATTTTAACATAAGCAGGGATGCTTTTAGGAAGGCTCTGATCAACCACCATTATCCCCTAATTGTATTAGGATTTAACCCCCAAACTCACCACTTGTTGAAGAGGTTTCTCAGGCAGAAAAAAGGTTCACCCCCGCAGAGCGAGCGGGGGTGAACCTTTTTTCTGCCTTTTTTCTCTCGAAAAGCTAACCGGAAAGGAGTTCCCTGCATTTCTCCTTAAAAGCAGGGAGCACTTTTTTATAATCTCCGACTACACCATAATGGGCAATCCCGAATATGTTGGCTTCAGGGTCCTTATTAATGGCGATGATATTTTTAGAACCCGACATACCTGCCTGGTGCTGACTTGAACCGGAAAGGGCGATACCAATGTAAATATTGGGGGCGACCATCTTCCCGGTAAGCCCGATCTGTATATTGGTCGGAACCCAGCCCGAATCACAGGGCGGACGGCTTGCACCGAGTGCGCCCCCCATCAAGTCGGCCAACTCCTTCAGCTCATCGAATGCTTCCGCGGAGCCTACCCCTCTTCCGCCGCACACAACCACCTCAGCGTCCTCGAGCTTAATACCGGCGACCTCTTCTTTCACCCTGTCAATCACTTTCTGACGTATGGCCGACTCATCAAGCCCCGGATCGAAGTTTACGACCTCACCGGAACGGGATGTATCCTGTGGAAGTGGCTCAAAGGCTTTGGCCCTTATCGTAGCCATTTGAGGCTTGCTCTCGCTCACATATACAGCCAGGGCGTTCCCGCCGTAGACAGGCTTAGTTTTCTGCATTAGCTTGCTGTCGGGGTCAATCTCCAGATTCACGCAGTCAAGTGTAGTGGCGGTCCCAAGCCGGAAAGCCAGCCTCGGAGAGAGATCCAGCCCCCTGGTAGTCTGCCCCATCAGAATGATTTCCGGGCTTGCCTCAGCATTCAGCTTCTCCAGAGCTGATACATATCCGTCAGTTGTATAATCTTTGAATATGGGGTTATCGATGACATAGACCTTATCGGCACCGAAGGAAACAATTTCATTTGCCAGTTCAGCTGCACCACTGCCTATGAGGGCTGCCGAGAGCTCCTGCCCCAGGTCGTCAGCCAGCTTCCTGCCGATACCCAGCAGTTCTGTGGTTATGGCAGCCAGCTTTCCCTCGACAACTTCTGCAACAATCATTACACCTTTTGTATCAGCCATTTCATTACCTCCTGATTAATCCAGAGAACCTTTAGATCAGCTTTGCCTCACGCAGTTTTGCCGCAAGGTTGGCCCCGGCCTCATCCGGGGTTTCGCCCTCGATGAAATCACACTCGCCCTCGTGGACCGGTATATATATCTTGAGCATATCGCTTTTAGCCTCTGCCGGCGGCACATCACCCGAAGCCCAGTTGGTAACCTGTTTTTTGGCCGCCGCCATGATCCCTTTCAGCGTAGCGTATCTCGGCTCGCCGATCTCATTGCTGACCGTGAACAACGCTGGCAGGGGAACCTCAATGGTCTCGTAGCCATCGGGCAAAACCCTGTCGACAACAGCCTTCCCATCCTGAACTTCTATCCTCTGGATCGCGGTTACACTGGGAATTCCCAGAATCTCGGCTATTCCGGAACCCACCTGACCGGCATCCCAGTCAGCTTCCTGCCTGCCGCAAAAAATGATATCATATTCGCCAATTTTCTTAACGGCTTCGGCGAGATTGGCGGCAGTCGCATATGCGTCTGAATCGATGAACGCCGGATCGGTCAACTGGTATCCCTCATCCCCGCCCATGGCCAGGCTGTGCTTGATCACCTCTTTTGCCGAATCACCACCCATGGAGAGGATCTTCACAGAGCCACCGTGGGCATCCTTTACCTTGAGCGCGGCTTCCACAGCGTTTTCGTCGAAAGGACTTATCACCATCGGTTTATCTTTAGAAGCCACAGCTCTCTTGGCGTCGGGGTCGATCTTGAATGACGCGGCCGGCGTTTCCGGATCCACCACCTGCTTGACGCACACGATCATATTCATACTTAAAACCTCCCTTGAGATCTTTACTCAACTACGTTGAAAAACTGCGGTAAAAAGAAAGCCGCTGAATTGAGAGAGTACCCCTTGTTGAATTTAACACAGGGGCAATTGAGTGTCAATAAAACGGTTTGAATCATCCAAAATGTAACCGACAGAGCGAGTTGTCGCATTGACCTCCGAGTGTTAGAATTAAGTCTGGCAGTTTTTTTCGGGGGGATATACGTGGCAGATAAAGCAGTACTGGCTTATAGCGGCGGCCTTGACACGTCCGTCGCTATAAAATGGATCAGGGAAACCTGCGGTTATGACGTCATTGCTCTGGCTATAGATATAGGGATGGAGAAAGACTATCCCGCGATCCAGCAGAGAGGAACCGAGATTGGAGCCATAAAGTCGCTTGTTATCGACGCCAGAGAAACCTTCGTGGAAGAATTCGTTTTTCCGGCGATCCAGGCAAATGCCCTGTATGAGGGTGAGTACCCTCTGGCCACTGCTCTGGCTCGCCCTTTGATCGCCAGGTTGCTTGTCGAAACAGCCCAAAAAGAGGGGGCGACAGCCGTCTCTCACGGCTGTACCGGCAAAGGAAACGATCAGGTCAGATTCGATGTGAGCATTAACGCGCTGGACCCCAAGCTGAAGATAATCGCGCCGGCTCGTGAGTGGGGGTTAACGAGAGAAGAGGAAATCGCCTACGCCAGGGAACACGATATTCCTATCCCGGTAACATCAGAAAGCCCTTATTCCGTTGACGAAAACCTCTGGGGCAGAAGCATTGAGTGCGGTGTGCTGGAAGACCCCTGGATAGAGCCGCCTGAGGAAATCTATGAGCACACCAGATCGGTGATGGAAGTTCCGGACCATCCCGCCTATGTTGAGATAGATTTCGAACAGGGGATACCGGTTGCCCTCGATGGAGAATCCATGAACGGGGTATCTCTCATCGACCGGTTGAGCGATATATCGGGAAGTCACGGGGTTGGAAGAATCGACAACCTGGAAAACAGGCTGGTCGGGATCAAGTCCAGAGAGATCTATGAAGCCCCGGCTGCTACCGTTCTGCTCAAGGCACATCGAGCCCTGGAAGCGCTAACCCTTTCAAGAGATCAGCAGCGCTTTAAGGAAAAAGTGACACAAACCTATTCCAACCTTATCTATGATGGCTTGTGGTTCAGCGCGCTGAGATATGACCTCGAGGCCTTCATAAAAAGCTCGCAGCGATTCGTTTCGGGAACGGTCAGGGTAAAACTGCAAAAAGGTAATGCCACAGTCGTGGGGCGTAAGTCACCCCATTCCCTGTACGAGCTGAGCCTGGCCACGTACGATGAGGGGGATGTGTTTGACCAGAACGCTTCACCCGGCTTTATCCATATCTGGGGATTGCCGGTTCGCACCCAAGCCCGGATACAGCCCCGTCACAAGTGATAATGACTCGGAGGAAATAAGCCTTGGCATACAGTTACACAGTATTCGACACCCGGTTCGGATGGATGGCTATAGTCGGCTCGGAATGCGGCCTTTACAAACTGACACTTCCTCAGCCGGCCCCGGATAAAGCCTTAACACTGATTTCAGACCTTCTGCCTAAGGCAGATGCCAGCACATATTCCTTTCGAGAACTTATCTGGCAGATGGAGAGATATTTCGAAGGAGATCCAGTAAGCTTTAATGAATCTCTCGATCTCAGAACCAGCACTCAGTTTCAGCGAGATGTATGGCAAATCACGCGCTCCATACCTTATGGCGAAACTCGAACATACGGCTGGATAGCCAGGGAACTGGGGCGGCCCAGGAGCGGTCAGGCAGTTGGGAAAGCTCTCGCCTCCAACCCGTTACCGATCGTTATCCCGTGTCATAGAGTGATTGGCAGCAATGGCGGAGGGCTTGGTGGATATAGCGGTGGGCTGGAACTGAAAAAGGCACTGATCGAGTTAGAGGGGTCAAATAGCCGTCTTACTCTCTCGTAGCAGTTGAATATCCCGGTCATATTGTTCAATCATATTCTCTGCTTCAGCAGCGCTTTGAGCGGATAGACCGCATTGCTCCCATTCAGAAGGCGTTTCCAGGGAGGACTTAAACCTTTTGTATCCCACAACAGTCTCCCTGATTGTCGTACTCAGATTATCCCCGCCCAGTAGTATGCACGCGTCAACCCGATCCGATTGCTCGCCTGTTGGTAAAATCTGAACCATATTTGAGGTAACAGAGGGACAATGCCTTGCGTTCCATAATTCGAATTCCTTAACAACCATTCTCTCCGGAAAATCCGCCTCAAGTCTTTCCGGAACGCGCAGCGTTAAATACGAGGCCATGACATTCTTATAGTCAATTTGCGCCATGGGATATGCCCCGGCGCTTTCCAGCACGTTGGTCAGGCTGCCAAATATCTCCATGCTTCTGCCAATCGCGAGACACGGCACAAATACCTGGATCTTCGAGCCTTTACTTATCTTCGACATCCTGATAACACCCGATTGATTCAGGTCTCTCTCGAACAACCGCAACAGATAGGTGATAACCTGATCCGCTATAAGTTCCTCACCTGACCGCCCCACTCCCCGGATATGTCTCAGCCTGTCGTAGTCCAGCACCAGAAGCATGTCGACATTGGCGTCTCCATCGACACCCAGCAATCGTGCCAAACCATAGAAAGCATTAAAGTGTGAATAATCGGCCTCATTCGCGGAGGGTACTGTTGCCACAGCCAGGACTGAAGCCCTGTGGTTCAGGCTCTTGACCGCCCTGGCCAGGACCGGCCCCACCCCGCTTCCGGCCCCACCACCAACAGCTCCAGCCAGGAATATAGCCTGACCCGGGTCATCGCTTCTGATTCCGCTCATGCGCAAGTATGATTCCAGATGAGTATCCTTCGAGGCTGCCCGTTCACCGATTCCGCAATAGATGATCCCGCCCACAGCGGTCTCGCTTATCGTGTACCTGTAAAATCTTGTCTGTCCGACGGGAAGAGCCGGCATATTGGATTGACCTTTGATTGACTCAATATTCAGGTAAGACACCCCTGGCGTTTCGTCTCCAAATGTCTGATACAGGTCAGCCACCACCTGGCTGCCTCTTTTTCCAACCCCGATGAAACTTCCGATAATGTGCGGCACGAAATAAGAAGTTTTCCTGGCCAGCCTGTTAACGAGATTGTCAACCTCTCGCTGGTAATCGATAATGGGCAATCCACATTCCTTGCAATCGAGAGCGTCATGAGGACACTTATGTTCATTCGGGCAATAAATCGAGTTATCTCTTCGCTCAGTACTCATAGCTTGCTTCCATTTTTCTATCTATTATCTCAATGACATAGTTCTCCATGTCCTCGCCCATTCCCAGTACCTGATCGTAGTCTCTGGTTGAGAGAGCCGCTTCAAACAGGGCTATATGATCTTCAAGCTCCAGCCCGAACTCGTTGCGCAGAATCATGGCAAGCCTTTGCATCCACTCTACATCATCGCGTGCACCCTGATCGTCCCCCGCTTTGTAACATATTATCGATTCCGTATAGATAGCCGCGAAGAGCAGAAAGTATGGCAGGTGCCCCCATCGAGGCGCGATCTCGTATTGCTTTAGAGTACCCTCCTGTTCGAATCGTGAATCCCTTATAGCCTCCAGCGAACCTGGCAACAATTGAATGAGCTCCAGTATCTTTACATAAAGCTGATCAGCCGCCTTACTATGAATAACCTGTGACACGGACTCGATGTATTCGGAAATCCCCAGTACACTTCCTTCTTCTAGGACACGTATTCTATGCCATGATGAGTCGATAAGGTCCCAGTCCTCGTTCCTGAGAGACTTCATGACCTGGCCCAGTTCCATGACTATTCTCCATACATTCGCCGCAGTCGTCCATACAAGTTTTTTTTCGTTCCACAGCGCCTCCAGCTCTTCTCTTCTCGCTCTCTCCTCACTCTCCCTTCGCTCTCTCTCGGCCCTCTCAACACGCGCCTGCCTGTCCTCTCCTCCCATTTCATCCAGAACAAATTCCAGACAGGCCGCGATATTCTGCGCCTCTCCCCGTTTCTCGAAAACTATCACGTCATCGACAGGAACGTCATTCTGGTCAACGCGGTGAATCAGAAGCGTATTCTCGTCACGAACTTCGATCGAGTTAATCAAAACGGTAGGTACTCGCGTTATGACAGCTGGTTTCTTCCACAACTGATATGGTTTGCCTTTCTGGTAAACGCAAACCTCCCTCATTGAGACCGTTATCTCACCTGCCTGTATATCGCCCCACGATATGTTCCTGGCGCGAGCCAGAGTATGACCCCGTAGTGCGCCAATCCATTTCCGCAATGTGTAGATACCTGCCATATTCACATTCCCGTAATCTGTAAGACAGTTCTTCTCACCACTAACTCGATGTCATTTAGGGGCCCTCTGATCAGCCCCTTTAAATCCCCCAAACATGGAGGAACTTTTAAAGCTGGGGGACACCTCCAGCCCCCCGAAGCCACCACTTATTAAGAGGTTCCTTAATCTGTGAAGGGACTTCATTCGCTTCTATACTCCAGCTTACCCGCCCGGGTATCGAAGGCAACGCTGCGATAGTGCTTCTGGGAATATAGTTGCAGGTATCGCATGGCATAGTTCGGCTTTACGGGCACCTCCTCCAGCGCCGCATATCCGTTCATGCGCAACTTTTCATCCAGAAGATACTCGATGTTGGGATAGTTTATCACGAATTCACGTACAGACATGTAATGCCTGATAATACCAGCTTCCTCCTCTATCGTATGGATGGCCTCTTTTATCGCATCCATGGTTGCCTCAACCGTGGTCTGAGCCTGCTTTCCATGGCGACTGTCAACGATGTCAGTCCTCTGAGGGGGAATGAACTCTCTTTTGCCCCAGCTATAACCGGGAGGCACCATGGAATCGATCTCGTCTTCAAGAGCGTTTATTTTGGCGAGCAACTGCTCAATCACGGAGTTGGTCCAGTCATACAATTCTCTTGATGCCTTTATAACCTGCAGCCTGTCTACGAGCTTCCTGCCCGGCCTGGCCGGAAAGCGCATTCTCTCCAGCTTGACGAATTCGGCATATAAACCGCGGACCAGAGCCGGGTCATTGGTTGATTCTATGGCTGGAATTATATTGTTTTTTATAGTCTCCTGCAGCCGTTTAATTGTCTCATTGAGGGTCGCCGCCAGATCAGAGGTGGCAGTCTGTATCATCCGCTCGGCAGTGGACATAGCGCTTAATGCAGCTTCTATTGCTTCCCGGTAATTGCCGGAATCGTACAGGTTTTGAGCAATATCCATGCTCACCCCGATGAACTCGGAATCAACCTCCGCTTTAATTGTTCGGCTGATCTCTCCACCTGACGAAACAAGCACCTCAGCCATCTGTTTATATTTCCAGTTGAGCGCCTTCTGTTCCGCCAGTGCTGTATCATCGTCTGCAAACTTGTGTCTTGAAACAGGCCCTTTCAAACTTTCCTCGTCAAAGGAGAATCCGAAGTCGGCTGCCTGAGTCAACAGCTGCCTGTATTCATGCCGACTGTCGTCAATATATACCAGGAGCTTGGCACTGACCTGGCGCGATGCATCCGCGACCTCCTTTTTCAGCCGCCTCAGCAGTTCAAGTTTGTCACTCATCGTGGCGGAGTCCATGGCATCGATATTGGCTGATATAAAGGAGAGTTCCTGCCGGCACCTCTCACCCTTGAACCTCTCCGAAAAAAGATCGATGTTTGGACAGGCTTCCTTTACCACAGAGATATGTTCGGTCAGCCTGGCTTCGGTTTCACCGATCTCAGCCATCAGCTTTTCAAGGCCAAAGCGCAGTTCTATTAAACGCTCATGCCGGCCCAACCAGTATTCAACGGCGGAGCCGGCGTTTCCTATCGCGATGGTGGCAACCAGGAAGCCGAAAATCCCGGCAGCTCCCAGGCCAACCTCATATTCAAAGGCCGATCTAAGCATAAAAACCGGAATGAGGAACGCCATATTAGCTATCAAGAGAGCGAACGTCGGAGCCAGCCAGTTGATGTATTTGCGCTCCTCAATGCGCTGTCTGAACCAGTCGACGATGGAAAGGGCACCGAAGGCTATCATAATTGCCCCTACAAGGGTGAATAGCAGGATAAAACCCAGCAGACGCCCGCTTCCCCCGGTGGGCCAGTAGACCGCCATGTTGTCGATAATATAAGGGTTACTACTCAGGCTGTCTTTAAAGTGGTCATAGCTCTGGGAAAGCTCCATTACAGAGGGTGTGGAGAGCGCGGTGAAATCCACCCGACCGAAGAGAGGAGCCACACCTTGAGATGGGTCCAGCATTTGGTGCCACGGTACCAGAAATGGCAAATAAAACGCCAGGAATACCAGAATCGCCTCGGCAACACCTACTTTAATTCCCTTGGCGCGGAAGAGCGCAACGCCAATCAGGAGAGGTATAGCGAGAAAATAAAGAGGCGTGAACATCACCATTGCCGCTATGGCACCGGTGGCCACCCCCAGCGCGGTGCCTGGAGCGCCGATACAGGTAATAGCAACGATAAACAGGGTGCCGGAAACGATTCCCAGCATAAGTGGTGGAAATCCTCCCTGATAGATGTATCCCGGCATGGATAAGGCAAACATCAGAAGCAGGGCCACAGAACGGGCTTTGAAAGCTATCGCCGCTATCACTATGCTGAGAATCACCGACAGGGAGTGGGGGAAATAGGGAATCAGTATCAGCAGCAGTAATGACGCAACCAGAATAAACAGGGGTTCGAGTATGCGTAGAAGGACCTGTCGAAGTCGAGCACTTTGCCTCTTTAATTCGGTGGGGTCTTGCATTGCGATCACTCTATAAAGATACCCGCCCCACTGGAAGCAACGCCACCTTTTCGATACATTCCTTACCCGACCGCATTATGCATCAAATGTCGGCGCTTGCTCACCGCTTTCCGGTATAACGTCGGCGGGATTGATTGCCTGAGCGAGCTTACCGGGATCATCATCCTCAATCATAATGCCCTGTTCCAGGAGGAATGAATGTGCCAGTGCCCTTTCACCAGGTGACGATGCCTCATAAAGATGCTTCATATCGAGATAGGAGTATAAATTCTGAGGTCTGGCATTTGCCGCAACCAGGAGAAATCTGATCGTCCAGGGATCATCAGAAGATACCTGTCGAATGTAAATGCTGCGGGCGACATCCTTTTCCACGTACCCGGAAAGGGCTGAGGTCAGCTCCTGTTCGAGGTCTTTGTTCCAGATGCCCGGAGGCGCTACCACAGTAAACCAGAGGAATTCGGTCTTGTAGTCCTTTGTCAATCCCAGTGTGTCGGGAGATTTGAAAAGTCCCATTACACTTACCATGTACTTCTTCAGGTGATCATGGTCAATAATCTCCCTCAGTATGCTCTCGCGGCTCAGGGCAGCCTCCTCACCCTTCAATATCCTCTGCATAATCTGTAGTTGCTCAACCTCCGTAAGTTCGGCAGTCCGGTCATAGAACCCCTTGTCCTGAGAGAGTTCGTTCAGCATTTCGTAGTAACGATCCGTCATTTCCACAATTTCCGGAACCAGTCTCCGATAGTCGGAGTTTACCTCGAACTTCCTCTCAATATTGGTGTATTCCTTTATCTTCTCCCGAACCGCGTATAGTTCCGCCCGTACATCGTCCATTTCTTCGCTTATCAATCTCAGTCTATGCTGAATATCCGCCAGGTTGCTCTGCAGAAGTTTTTTCCTGCCCGGCGGTGATATTATAGGCTTGATTTTGGCCAGTTGCTCCTCTATTCTGTTCGATTCATTTCGTGCCGAAATCCTTTGCTCCTCGATCTGATCGGACAGCTCGTCGATGGAGCGCTCTTCTTCTGTCAGCCCTCTTTTAATCCTCCGGCAATTGGTCAGGTATTCATCCATGTTTTTCAGTTCGGTGCTCAAAGGACTGAACATAGAGGAGAGAAGCGAATATAAGACCACGAGTTCAAGGTTGGTGATTCTCTTGATGGTGGTCAGTTCCTTTTGCTGCTCCTCCGACTCCTCTGAAGCCTCGAGAAGACGATGCAACCTTTCAGCCAGTTTGCGTGCTTCCAGGTATGCCCTCAAACTTATCAAATAATAATGGAGCAAATCCGATAGCTCTATGACATCCCTGACGATCTGTGTCTGCTTCGGCGTCAACTGGGCAGTCGCCAAATCGTCGGGCAGACCACTCATTACATCTTTGACCATGCTCTCTAGCTCAAGGTGCCTTGAGGGCAGATCCTGAACCATCTCGTGGAATTGAGTCAGTATTTTATGGATTCTGGACTCAATGGTTCCATCAACGGCGTCCAGACCTATAGCCCTTACCGAATGGTATAACTCGTTCATCTGCTTCTTGACGGAACCATGAATGCCCTTGAGATAGACCACAAAATCAGTGTCAACCGAACGGTCCTCGTAAATGAGGTTATTGACGTTTTCCTCGAATTTCTCGGAATCGTATTTACCGCGCCTGGTAAGCCACCTTCTGTAAATCCTTACCAGGTCCTCGCGGCAGCCATTGAGCAACCGGCATACGCCCTGGGTCTCCGTTACCCCTGCGCCTCCGAAGATCTCCCGCTTCTCAGCCATCAGCAGGCGCAGCTTGTCCAGCCTCTCCAGATAGACTTTCACCGATTCGATGTGTTCCTGGACCGGATAAGATATCTTGATCGTACATAGGGTGTGGACCCATCTACCTTCAGAATCTATATTCGTTCCTATGCTGGCCATGAGGTCCGCTGGATCAAAATTCAGGCATTTTATCAGAACGTCACCGATGGCGTCATCTATTATCTGGTGAGCGAACAGCAAACCCTTACCCTGACCGAAAGCAGGGCCAAGAGGCATAATGAAAAACGTGTTGTACGGGTCTTCGTAGAGATCGCCGAATTTTCTTTTAATAATCTCGTTGCTGGATCTATTAATCAAGGCACTGTGCTCAAGGAGCGCGGAATACGCCGAAGCACCCTTCGCCGGAGGGTCATCACCAGGACAGGGTGATATGCAAAGGCCGATTATAGGAATCCCGCTTCCCACGTGTTTCCTGAGGTGCCGAGAGAAATCAGGGGCCATACCACTGCCCGAACCACCACCCAGGCCATAGATCACGAAGATTATCGGTTGAAGGGTAGAGGAGATAACCTGTTCCCGGAAAGCGTCTATTACGTCGCTGGCGAGACGAAGCAGATAATAATTCAGCCCATAGATTCCTTTGGCCAGAGAGCGCTTCCTTCCCACCCCGCCAGCCAGTGGCGGAATTTCCACCGCCGAAGAAAGCCATGGCCTGTAATTGCTCGGTGTAGCAACTCCTTCTTTTCGCAAATGCTCTGGATATTGCCCGATGAAATCAAACATCGCCTCCGGAGTCGGGAACTTAACCGATTTAGCGTTCAGTGCAACCCTGTCACGCGGGATATTTTGCTCTTTGAGGTCTGCCAGAAGGTTATTATAAGTATTCTGAAGCCGGTCTATCTGAGCGTTGGCGACATCGAGGGCTAAACAGGAGATTCTTATCCCCTCTATGCTCAATAGAGGTAAAATCAAGTTGCGGTTCTCTAAAATGGAGGAGATAACATCACAGCCCGTCCCACCAATCCCCACCAGCTGGGGGGCGAAATTCCTTTTCACCGTCTCGGGCATGTTCTTCACCTCCTGCCCATCGATCTGAGTGTATCCCTAACCTGAGCTATCTCGCCGCTTAAGCTTTTCTCTCCCAGTCTCTGAACCCTTGACTCTACTATATCGAGCTTGTTGGCCTGATCGTCCGCCCTCTGCTTCAAGAAGCTCAGGGTTGACCTGCTGCGAATAATAAAAATAATGGCAGCTACTGCGATGACGGCGATAACGCCCATAATTATGTAAAGATAAGCGGTCGAGCTTTCCGAGTCATCTGCCGGTTCCGGCCATCCCATGGATGGGATGCTTTCCAGCAAGCTCGTGGCCAGTTCCGTATAGCCTCTATCCGCCTCTTCCTTGGCCTGGCTGATAATGGAATCGATTAGGGAAGCATATTCAGGTAACGTTTCGGTTGTATCAAGAAGATTCTGCCTGGCACTGAGTGCTTTACGATAGGCCTGGATGGACTCATCTATAACCTCCACTTCCCGCATATCAAGGGCACCGCCCTCCTGAAGAGCCAGGTCCAGGACAATTATCGAATCCGGCATATGCAATACCTGCCCGTTTTCGAGTTCAGTTGATGTGTACCCCTCGGGCACAGCACCGTTCAGAATAAACGTAGCCTCCCCTGCCACTGCGTCAAAATGAATCTCAGACTGAGAGGGTTGCCAGTTGTCAAGGTCGACACCGGCGTACTCCTCATTTACCAGTTCCCAGTATCGGTCTCCACTTCGGTCAAATGATGTCTTTAAAATAACTGTATCATTAACACCTGTGGCTATATCCAGTGTGAACTCAATCTGATAACTGACTCCAGCAACCAGCGGGTCACCAGGATCATATGTGCCCTGCTTGGTAGAGATACTGAATTCAATTATATCGATCGATTGACTTTGCGCGTCAGCGGACTTGGTAACCAGGCTGAACATACCTATCATGGGAACCGTTAGCAATGAGACTAACAGAATTAGTATGATCGACCTCAATCTAAAAAGCATGGAGGGACTCCTTACCTGAAATTTTCTTGTATTTTAACACCAGTGTAAAGGATTGTAAAACGCATAGCAATCCCCGATGAACAGCCGTTAGGCAATCCACCCGCTGGCTGGTAAGCTGTTATACACTCCGGGAAGCCCGCTCCAGCGCGAGCATTTGATATTTAACAGCTGGTCACTCCCTGCAGCTCTCACTAGTTCGTGCGTGGATTTACCTGCAAGGTGTATGATCGGCATTTGAATCTAAAGTTTTTCACTTAAACAGCAGGTACATTAAGAAGTGAGGCTTAAGGTATTTAAATAGACGGCTTCACTGTTCGAAAAGTTCCCTGATGAAATCGGGTTAGCTGGCATTTATGAATACTCCTCGGGAACCAATTGAGCCAAATACATTTCATATGTTACAAATTACTGGTTTCATCTCAACCATGTGCCCGGTTTAAAACATCTACGATATTCCGGGTTGCACAGATTGAGCAAATCTTTCCAAAATTAAATAGCGGTGCCTGTTTGTACAAGCAAACTGTATTGACAACAAGAGAGCCCAAGGGTAATATAATAAACACGATAGTATTACTAATAATACCCCTTTGCTGTTATCAGTCAGCTCATTACAGTCAGGAATTGCGGATTGGAGGAAATCGAACAAAATGGACGCAATGAAGAAACTTTCCGAGCACTTGACCAGGCGTCGCCCCGAACTGAGAGAGATAAAGAAGAGCGGCCAGCGCATCATCGGATATTCTCCCGGCGGATATTTCCCGGAAGAGATCGCCCGCGCAACGGGAGCACTTCCCATATGCCTGGCACGCGGAGGCGACCCTGAAGCCGTTTCAGAGAGCCTTGCATACATCCCGCGCTTCGTCGATACCTTTTGCCGTTGCCAGATCGGATACCGTGTGATGGGAGAAGAGGTTCTCTATCAGCTCCCCGACTTGATTATAGTACCGGTAAACGATATCAATCAGCGGGCCATCGCTGATTGCTGGAGTTACTATACCGATGTTGAAACCTTCAGATATGGCGTACCCCACAACAAGAGGCAGGACGCCTATGAATATTTTCTGGGCAGCCTCCATCTGTTGAAGGAAAAACTCGAGAACTTTACAGGTACCTCGATTACAGATGCCAGGTTGAAAGAAGAGATAAAGAAGCAGAATGAGATGAGAGAACTTTTCCGAAACATTGATTCCCTGCGCGAGCCGGGAAAAACACCGGTTATCAGCAGCTGGGAATTTACTCGGCTGCACCATGCTTCCTTCTGGGCCGACAGAGAAGTCTTTATGCAGATACTCAAGGAGTTATACGAGGAACTAAAGCAGAAACAGGTGGAAAACACCGATAAACCCAAAATAATGCTGACAGCTTCCACGCTGGCAATGGGCGATTACAAGATATTCGATATCATGGATGAGATAGGTGGCGAAATCATCTTCGAAGAGGCGGCCGAGGGCCTGAGGCATTACGATCACGATGTACCACTTGATGGTGACCCCATGACCGCCCTGGCAGATACATATTTCCTAAAGCGCCTTCCACCTGCATGGTTCAGGCCGTGCCGCGAGCGGGTAGACTACCTGATTAATACCTGTAAAGAGCGCCGGGCGGAGGGAATGCTCTGGTATCAATTGCTGTATCGTGATGGTTATGATATTCAATCTTATTCCTTTGAAAAAGAATTTGAACAGACAACCGGTCTCCCTTTCCTGAAGATCGAATCGGACTATGATACCTCCGAGAGGGGTCAGTTCAAAACGAGAATGGAAACCTTCCTTGAAATCATCAAACAGAGGAGGAAATGATGTATACCGATTTGTTTAAGATGTGCGGCTACACTGACGAGGAGATTGAGCAGGAACGTCCGCGAATCGAGAAAACCCTGGAGCGAATGGGCGTATATAATGAGGCGGCCATCAAACACGCCGAGGAGACCGTACAGATCAATTATGATATTGAGATGGAAAGTGTTCGCAAATTTCTTCGGGTTTTCATGAAGAGTTGTGTGGACGCAGTGCTGGCGAGGGATGAACACGAATACGTGATCAATTGCAACTGGCCTTTCCCTGTTCAGATGACGCTTGCCATGATGGATGCAGCCAATGAGAATGGCGATAAAGCATGGGTTGGTATGCCTGTACAGATTTTCTGGATGGTTGGTGGCACCATCTTCGATATCCTTACACCTGTACTGGAGAGGGGTGAGCTTATCGGCCAGCCAGTGGGTAAAGCACACTGTTCCCAGTACCAGATCTACACGGGAGCAATCGATATGGGGATCCTCCCCAAGCCGGACCTCGCCATCGGTTCAGGCTGGTTCTGCGACCAGGCGGCCGAAACCGAGGAAATGATGCACGAGCTGTACGGGTTCGAGATATTTTACCTTGATGGTCTCAATGACTGGGCATGGGGCTCCTGGCCTGAACTGGATGAGAGAGCTGTGAAGTACAGCGCTAACACAATCAAGCTGGCGCTGCAACGCGTCAAAGAGATCGCGGGCTTTGAGACCACTGAGGACCAGTTGCGCGAGGGTTTCAAATATGTAGCCAAATGGCTCTATGGAATGCAGAACATCACACGAATGGTAGGCAACGCGGACCCGCAGCCGATCAGCCAGGCGAATGTAAATCTGCCTTACGGTCTATGGGCCATAGCGACCGAGTACCGTGACCAGGCTGTAGATGGCCTCGGCACCATGGTCAGAGAAGTCAAAAGGAAGGTGGATGAAGGCGTCGGAGTGGTCCCGAAAGGCGCTCCACGTGTTTACCTTGCGCTCAGGACTAATGTGGATACCACTCCAATAAGAATGGTAGAGTCCCTCGGTCTGGCGCTGCCCACTGTATTTGTCGACTGGCTCTGTCCGCAGGAACTGACCAAAAGCAAGTATACCGATATGGTCGAGAAAATCGCGGAAGGCCTGTACCGAAGGCCACAGCTATGTGATGCCTCCGCGTCTCTGGAGTACTGGAAGACGGTCTGCCGTGACTGGAATATGGATGCGGCTATTATCTTTTACGCTTACAACTGCAGACCATGGGCCATTCCTCCAATCATGGCAAAAAAGGAGATTCAAAAGGAGATCGGTGTTCCCGCCATCGTCCTGGAAGGGGATGGCTACGATACGCGAAACTACAACGCCGAGCAATTGAGAACCAGGCTGGAATCTTTTGCCGAGATCGTCAAGATGAACAAGGAGATGAAAGCGGCCTGAGCCGGTAAATTCAGTCAGGGCATTTGAATTCCATCTGCTCTCCGCTTTTCCCCCAAAGGGGGTTAATATTATGATCACCGCAGGAGTTGACGTGGGCGCGGCTACAGCCAAGACCGCTATCGTAAAAGACGGGGAAATGATCTCCTGTAAAGTAATGCCAACCGGTGCCAGAGTGACTGAATCGGCCAGGAAGGTGACTGAAGATGCCCTGGAAGCAGTGGGGCTTTCGATGTCGGACGTGGATGCCATTGTCTCGACCGGGTATGCAAGACACGCCGTCACCTTTTCAAACAAGGGGGTCAGCGAAATCATCTGCCACGCCAAGG
Source organism: Dehalococcoidia bacterium (assembly GCA_046484125.1). Taxonomy (GTDB): domain Bacteria; phylum Chloroflexota; class Dehalococcoidia; order SZUA-161; family SpSt-899; genus JBGLNL01. The sequence continues at coordinate 16,257 of JAWOBX010000053.1, forward strand.
GTGTCAATCACCTGATCCCGGAAGCTCGAACTATCATCGATATCGGCGGCCAGGACAGCAAGGTCATTGGCCCTCACGAAGATGGGACCGTAGCGGACTTCGTTATGAACGACAAATGCGCTGCCGGAACCGGCAGGTTCCTGGAGGTGATGGCCAATGTCCTCGAGTTGAGTATCGACGAGATGGGGCCTGAGGCGCTAAAGAGCGTCAAACCGTCAACTGTTACGAGCACATGCACTATCTTCGCAGAATCTGAAATGATCTCCCTGCGGGCTGAGAACACCCCAAGAGAGGATATCGTCGCTGGAATTCACAGGGCGGTGGCAAGAAGGGTGATCATCATGGGGAAAACCGTAGGTTATCGAGACAAGATAGTTTTTACGGGAGGCGTTGCCAAGAACGTCGGCATTAGACATTTCCTGGAAAAAGAACTGGGTATGGAAGTAATAGTGGGAGAGGAGCCGCAGATAATGGGAGCCCTCGGGGCTGCGCTGATCGCCCAGATATCGCCAAAGTGAATGAGTCAGCGATTGCGCATACTTTCCACTCGTTTATCTTCGGTCAACTATCCTTCTCTTCATCCTTCTCCCACCCCTCCTCAGCATCCCCCTTTCCACAAACTCGACTCGCGGCATGTCTATATCGCCAGATTCCATACTGCGATATATTGATGGGAGAGCCATCAATTCATTCTGGACGGCTGTCTCAACTTCGGAATCATTGGCAAGTGTCTCCACCTTGCAGAGCAGAATATCCCTGTCACCTTCCTCGAATACAAAGACGCGGTAATCAATCAGTTCGGGGACCCGATAAAGGGCTTCATCCAGCATGGCTGTATATATTTGTTCACCCCCTTTTAGATCGACTATCAGCCCCAGTCGTTTGGGAAGGTATCCGATCCTGGTAAGGGTTGAAGCGCCACATTCGCAACGGCCGCCTAATAATGAGGCCACGTCACCGGTTCGATACCGGATCAACGGCATCCCCTCCCGCTGAAGAGTGGTAAGTACAAGTTCACCTTCCTCACCGTCCTCGAGTACCTGACCGGTCACCGGATCCACCACCTCAAAGAAAAGATACGTTTCATTGAAATGGAACCCGCTGTGTGCCCCACACTCCACCCCAATGGCAAATCCCGGTTCGGTCATGCCGTAGTGGTGGAAAACCTCAGCCTGCCAGTATTCCTCAATTCGCCGCCGCATTGATTTCGACAGGTATTCCGAGGTGATGAAAACCGCCCTGACTCCCATTTGGGAAAGGTTATAGGACTCCCTGGCCTCCTGCGTAATCCGCCAGATGCGAAAGGCTGATCCCATCAGCATATCCGGCCTCGCTTCCTTTATTGACTGAATTTGCTGAGACGTCGGTGCGGTACAATCGCCAATTGCGGGAGTGCCACCTAGATACTCCACTCCCCTCGAAATCAGAGCCGCCATACTCATCGGAGGTCCGTTGTTGGGCAGGAAAATGTGCACGGTTCGGCCGGCAGCGTCAAGCCCGATACTGCTAAAGACCGACTCCATTAGCGCCGCCATTGAGTCCACAATACGATCAGCATCCTTCTCTGTGAAGAATATCTTTTTTGGCCGGCCGGTCATGGTTCCCGTAGTGAAATGACTGAATACCCGTGCGATGCCGGAAATCGAGACACACAGCAACCGGTAGGGGCTTTTTTCGAGATCTGAGGCGGATGTGAATGGAACCCGGGAAAGCTCTTCAAGTGAACCGATTTCGTCTACACCATCGAGGCGTTCTCTGTATAACGAACTGTTAGCCCTGGCATAGGCGATGATCCGATTGAGCTTCAGCAGCTGGTATGTCTCGATGTCCTGGCGTGTAACCTCGACCAGTCCCGCTTTACCGGTGGCACAACGAAATTCCTCATCTCCATCGAAGGCCTGCCTGATTCGGTTATGTATCCATCCCTCAAAGGTCATCATTTTTCAGTACGCGAAGACCTGTTTTCATCAATTATTTGAGAGGAAAGTTCTCTGAGAAAAGAGCCTGTTTGGTTCAGAGATGGAACGTTCCCCTGATGCATGACTACGCCATTGACAGCGAGAACAGGCGTCATCAGGAAATCCAGCCGCTTTGCCTCTTCCTCAAAAGGCCTCAGTGCCTCATCGAGCTCGGGTGTCCACCGGCCAGCAGGGGGCACTTCCTCAAGAGCGCATCCCAGGCTTTCTGCCGCCGCTATCCACTGCTTCGTGACTATTTCGGTTACGACATCCCAGTTAAATGAGATGGAGGACTCTCCGGCCACCTCTTTGGCTGTACCCAGCTTTTTACCCAGCGATTGAGCAAATACCAGTGCCTGCGGGTCTTCATAGCTGAGGTGCTTAACAGGAATATCAAGGCCCATCTTCTCCAAAACGCTTTTCACCCTCCTCGTGACCAGAGCACACCGGGGGCAAGGCGGATCAGTACCGATAACCAGTATCTCACTCATATGTTCCTCCTCATCCGTCGTTCTACCGGTTTCACCCGGTTCTTTTTCGAGGGCAAGATCACTGTAGCGAGGCCGGGCATTACCTCTTCACCCCGCTGATTGGTGGCGGTTGTCTTCACGTCCAAACAGTGTTCCCCCTTACTATCAATATATTTTCGAATAACGGAACCCCGAATCCGGATGACATCCGAAAGAAAGACGAAGTTTCGATATCTCGCGTAGCTTCGTTTCAGCCAGCCGTCATCTCCCATCCAGTTCGTCAGCATCTGCATCAGCCAGCAGTGCCTTTGCACAGCCGTATCATATGGATATGGAAGTCCGGCATCCCCGGCGGCCGCTTTGTTATAGTGAACACCATAAATCGGCTCCATAGCAGAAGTTTCCGGATCACGGAAGCCCCAGGCCGGGTGCTTCCGATATTCTCTTAACGCCAGCCCATGAGCTTTGATATTGACGGGAGAGGCTCCAATACAATAAGCGATGATATCGGTCAACCCGAGTGGTCCCCTGACTATTTGAGGGATTTCGTCACCAACCTTCGCATCCTCCCAGAAGAGAGTCTTCGAACCCCTGACTTGCTCGCCCAGGACCTCAGATTCGATTCGCTCGAGTTCCGCCTCAGCCCAGGGGTGCGGTAAATCCAGTCCCGCTAATTTGCTACGTTCCCGTAACACTGACCGCTCCGCTCGCAATCCGGTAACGCTGGCCCTGGCAACAAGCACTCCATTCTGGTTATAATACCGCGCCTCCTGTTTCTCAAGAACAGAGCGCCCCGAAAAACCGCTTTCCATCATTCGGAAACCGCTGAAAACGCACTCCGGTGTGATCCGGTCTCCTGCCAGTACGGGAAACAGGAATTCCCAGTCGGTGCTTGACTGGAAAGCATGGACCCCCGGCAATCCCTGTAAAACCCATGTGGGAAAAACACTCGCCACCCACGAAGGGGGCGCGACTACAGTCCCGTAACAACTTGAGCCGGCATAGGTTTCATCCCTCCAGAGAGGATTGGGATCACCGATACCATCGGCGAACTTGCGAATGGAGTCTTTCGAGGCTGTTTCGTTGAATACGTTTCTGATGCGCAGCCTGCTACCCACTCTCCTTCGAAAGGCTTCCAGAGCCTCCTCGGTAATACGGCCATCCGTCAGGCGGTTTTCAGACATATATCTGGTTCCATGTATATCGTTCGGCAGTCACATTGAAGGTAAGATTAGCTCCACCAGGAGCGCCTCACGCAAACTTCCCCGGAAAGCGGTGAAACCTGTATCGCTATTAGTGCCATGTCAATCATAAATCGACGCAGTACGCTATTCCCCTCCCCGATTAAACGATTTCTTTAGAGGCTGGGGGGCACGCCCCCCAGCCTCTAAAAGAATCTCTCTCTTAATTCCCCCAAGATTGGGGGCCAGGGGGTTGACCAACGATTGAAAGATAAACCTTATACAAAGCCTAACACCACAATGGCGTCAATAAAATCGTCCGTTTCATTGACGCCAATTTACAGTTGACAGCACACCAGGTCATATAATCAATTATGAGAGTCCAGCCGGCCCTTTGCCGGGAAGCCTCCGTCCCTCAGCGCTGGTGATATAGTAAGCGCAAAATGGAATAAGCCTTCCGCCCTGAGTTACCACATGAATACAGCATCCCTGCAACCTCTCCAGGTCAACCGTCCAGGCGTCCTGGAAAGGCATCCCGGAAATGGATAGAAAATGAGTTCGAGCTCGCTGTAAGAATCTTTGCAGAGTACCCTTTCTATAGTTCTCCAGTATATCCGGGTTTGGTTCTATGTACCGGGATTTCTCCGTAATAAACTCTCTAACGTGCCTGGCAGGCTGATTTGAATCTGAGAACTGCCCGATCGTCTCAGGGCACGGTGCGGATGAGGGATTCTGTGGCTTGAACACATTGGTGCCCGTCAAACGTCCATCTTCCTGCTGAACAAAGAATCCGGAGAAACCGCAATGCGCGTCATGGCGCCGGCGTGGCAGGAAGTTAGCCGCTCTTACCTCGCCTTCAGTCTGATACTCCAGAGCACGCAGTAGATCCGGCGTTGTTATCCGGTCTTCGTCCGAAGGCGCGGCCGGATACCTGCCAAAGTAGCTTACCGGCTGGAAGTGAACGCCTTTCACGAACGGAATGTATTGACTGGCAAACCGAACTATCGCACCTGCTTCATGGTCGTTCACACCGGGGATGATTGTGGGAACAAGCTGCACCCCGACTTTTGCCTCTGCGCAATTTTCCACCGCACGTGTCTTGACCCCGGCGAGATTGGCCCCTCTCACTTTCCGGTATACCTCATCCGACACGCCATCGAACTGAAGATAAACGAGGTCAATACCGGAACCCCCTAACTTCCACAGGAATTCCTTGTCATTTGCCAGGCGAAGGCCATGAGTATTTACCTGAATGTGCGCGAATCCCTTCTCCTTGGCAAGTGAGACGATAGCCGGTAGATCATCCCTCAATGTGGGCTCCCCGCCGCTTAACTGTAGCGGATAGGGACCGCCAGACTCAAGAATGAAGTCCAGCATCTCCTCGATTTCTTTAATGGTTGGCTGCGACTCACCGCTCTTCTCCGAACTGGCAAAACAGACCGGACAATTCATATCACATCGGCTGGTAACCTCCATCAACACGCTGCAAGTCTGCGCTTTGTGCCGGGTGCATATACCGCAGTCATAGGGGCAACCATCCAAGATGTCTGTCTGCCGGGTTGAGGGTCCCGGCGCGAATATACCCATCCCCCAATCCTTATAGGAAGGCTCTCCCCGCCAGATGATGGTTTTGAACTCACCGTGTTCCGGGCATCTCTTCTCAATGAACACATCCCCATCGTGCTGAACTCTATCCGCGGTGATAACTTTCAGACAGGTGGGACAAAGGCTTTTCGTTCGGCCCAGAACTTCACTCATGGTGGCTCACATATTTATCGGGGGAATCTGTTGAAGGCCATCAGCCCATATCCCGGCTTTCCCTCACGGAACATTCGCATCCAGAGTCTTCTTGAATCCCCGGTGTTTTGTTCTGAGAAACAGCAAGGTCCGGTACGTGAACCAAACTGTTCCCAGAAGGAAGCGAGCGATCCGTAGCCGGCGATGACCTGATAAGTAACTTTTTTAAGGGCTGTTGAATGGTCTTCACTGTATAGACGGCCCAATCCAGCCTCTTCGAAGATCCTGACGTAACCCTCTTCAGTCTCGGCGCCTGAGAAGCAGCACTCGAAAGTCAGTTCATCCCTGAGTTCTCTACTCAACGGGTGTTTCAGGATTACATCGGTGATTATCAGCTTTCCGCCCGGTTTAAGCACCCTGGCTATCTCCATTGCCGCGAGACGCTTCCTCGGGAGAAGTGAAAAGGAACATTCGCTTATGACAAAATCGAATGAAGAGCCGGCGAAAGGAAGCGACTCGGCGTCGGAGGCTATAAATGATGTGTAACAGTCTAATTCCTGAACCGAGGATTTGGCGTGGGCTAACGAAGCCGATAAGCTGGAAAGGTCAATGCCGGTTACCCTACACCCGTACTCCTGCGATAGAAAGCGGGCGGTCGTGCCCCTGCCCGAGGCGATATCCAGAACGACCGAATGCTCTTTAATACCGGCTATTTCCGCCGCCCTGGCAGTTAAATCAAGCCCGCCGGGATGTAGAGATTCATCCAGTGCCTGATTGAACTGGTTCGACTCATATACCCTGCTTATGAGCGGTTTTATTACTTGATTACCATCTTGCATCAGGGGAATGCCGGCGGAGAGTTACGCCAGTTTGGCTTCTAATTCCTCTTCGCCCGGGATAATATTGCCGATAACCACTTCCTCGGATATCCACTTTCCGTTGCATCCTGGACAGACCCAGGCCATCTGGAAGCCGGGCATATCCATATACGTCAGCTCTATCTCTTTCTCCTCAACTTCCTTCTTGCAGTTGTGACAATGCCAGTCCGCCATTTTCTACTCCTCGCCGAACTCAGTCTTCATGCTGTAGGCCCGGTTTACCCTGTATTTGTCATCACCCATAGCCGAATACTCGACGAACACCCATGATTCCTCGATCTTTAACTTCGCCAGACAATGCGGGGTATCGGGCTGATACAGCTTGTCACCAGAGGATTCCGCTTCCTGAATGACCTTCTTAACATCCTCTTCGCGCAGGCCTCGTTCTTCCATGGTCATCTTCAAGTCATCACCGATCTCAAGTTCCATTGACAGTCCTCCCGGAAGGATTATAACGATAATTTAAGACGCCCCGGCTACAATTGAGCGGCATATTGCTGCTGTAATCGAGCTTTAAGGGAAGATTTGTGCTCCTTCTTCGCCGCTGGTTTTCCGGCCGGTTTTGTCTTTTCTTCGGACCAGTTCGGGTTGAAGAGGAGATCCAGAACATGAAGTGAGGGTTTATAGGGCGCAAACGCCTCGCGACAACTGGCACAATATGTAACCACATCGGCCGGCAGTTGTTCCACCCTTCGCCTGGTCATGTTGGCCGCCAGTTGCGGTGAAACGTAGGGGACTCCCCCACCCTGGCCACAACACTGAGTCTCGTTTTTCGAATCTGACATCTCTTGTACCCGGCAACCGGTCCAGCCGATGATCTTCCTTACGCACTCATGAACCTCCGGTAATGCGCGGGCAGCACACGGATCATGAATAGTAAAAACAGCCTCGCCCGCATCTTGCGCTTCCGCCGGACCCAGGTCCGTTATTGTCTCATAGAGGGATTTAACCTTCAATTGAGGTGCATAATTTCTGAGGTGACGCATACAATTCGGGCAGGCACAGATGATCTCCCGGGCTCCCATTCTCGTAACTTCAGCCACCAGTCCGTCCAGTATAGCCTGAAACGCGCTGCTATCACCAATGTAATTCGTTGGCGAGCCGCAACATCTTAACAGTATACCGGTATCCGGCAATCTCTGCCTGAGCCAATCATAAGTTGTGATAACCAGATCCGGTGAGTAGCCGGAGAGGTGGCATCCAGGGAAGAATACCGTTTCGGAACGCTGTTTTTCCGGATTGGGAACAGCCAGTGTAAATTCATCGGACAAATCCCAGTCCTGCTCCCTTTTCACTATCTTGTGTGGTGTGAGCGGCGCCACACCTTCCTCCACCAGTGTCTTCCGGGCCTGTAGACACATTCGTCCAACGTTCAGTTCCTCTGAACATTGAGCCTCACAGAGATCGCAAAGACTGCAGCAATAAGGTATATGGGGCTTCTCGTGGAAGTGATCGGTTTCATATCTCTCCGCCAGCTCTCGGGGGGATTGGCAATATCTTGACAGGAATTCGCAGTTATCCACACAAATACCGCAATCCAGGCAGTTCTCTATGATTCTCTCAGCCTCACTCATATCTCACCCTTTATTTTGTCCTCATATAAATGGCCCCTCATTTCCGCCTTATCGCGGGGGCTTTTCAAACTTTCTTTATATCTCTCGCCTTGCCAGCACCTCGCTCGACCAGTTTCTGCAACGTCGTAGTCTGAAGCACCTCGTTAGCCGCGTCCGTCACCTCGACCCATGCCTCCCTTAATACGCAACTGTCGGCCCGAAGGCAAATACCGGGGTCATCCACACATTCCGTGAAACCTGTCGAACCTTCCATGATCCGGATTACCTCTTGCAATGTTATCTCATCGGGCTTCTTGGCCAGCGTGAAACCCCCGCTTGAACCCCTGGTTGCCCGAACAAGATTAGCTGCCTTCAGGGGGAGCAGCAACTGTTCAAGATATCTGACCGAGATATCCTCTCTTTCGGCAATCTCGCGGACCAGAACGGGCCCTTCACCACCATTAGCAGCCAGGTCCAACAATGCCCTTATCGCATAACGGGAGCGGGTAGAAAGTCTCATCTACCCAACCTAAACACTACTAAAATCATCATAATAGTAGTATAGTTTGGCACACTCGGCCTGTCAATACTTTCAGCAGTCCGGAAAGCCTGTCTCCAATGGGACAAGGGGTTGATTCCTCTATTAATGAAAAACGAGAAACCGCGAGGTGTTCACTCAACTTCAAGGGGAATATCTCTGTATTTTCCTTCGACCGTTGGGGAAGATGGAGGCGGATATTATTTGATATGGGTATATCGTTGAAAAAGAACTGCCCAAGGAAATTACCAGTATTCAGGCTCATGATCGCCGCCCCATACCCTGACCTCCCCCTCTTCGGTTTGTGCCGTTTCATCACTCGCCTCGTCCGCGGATTCATTTACCTGCTCCTGTTCCTGAGCCGCCTGCTCGGCGCTCAAGTCAACACCAAGTTCCGGTCCGTACTTGAGTTCCTCACCTCTCATAGCGGCGTCGAGCATCTTTTCAATCCTGATCGGGACATTGGCACGTGAGATGGCCGTGCGTATCTCTCTTTTCGTCGGTCCGCCGGCACCATGTGACAGATTCAGTATATCCTCCCTTGGCACATCTTTAAGGCAGTTCTTACAGATCAACGCCTGTTTGGTCTTTTTTTTACCGCATATGGGACAGCAGAGATCGCATAACTGGGCACCTTTCGGTTT
>JAWOBX010000067.1:0-7780 GCA_046484125.1 Dehalococcoidia bacterium
AGGGGATTTTACCTGAATCTGGAGCAACTCGCGGATGATCACATTCCTCAGCAGGCGGGACGCTTCCACATGGTCGGTATGCGCGCCTCCCCTTGGTTCCGGTACGATAACGTCAACCACACCCAGTTCCCTGCAATCGGCGGCTGTCAGCCTCAGAGCGGAGGCAAAAGAGCTGGCCTTACTGGTGTCTCTGGAGAATATGGAGGCGGCCCGCTCCGGTGAAACCACCGAAAGGTAGGCGTTCTCCATAATCAGCACGCGGTTGGCTATACCGAGGGCAAGCGCACCCTCACTCCCCCCTTCCCCGATTATCACCGAGATTACCGGAGTAGGTAAGTCAATTAGAAGCGCCATTGTTGACGCGATCCCGTGACCTATGCCGCGTTCCTCGGATTCGGGTCCAGGGTATGCTCCGGGTGTATCAATCAGGGTTATCAGGGGCAAACCGAATTTGGCAGCCAGTTTCATCCCGCGCCGGGCTTTGCGAAATCCCTCCGAGGATGTATGGCCCTCGTTCCTGTCGCCCTGCTGCCCGATAATCACTACTGCCTGCCCTCCAAGTTCGGCGAACCCGCAAACAACGGCCGGGTCGTCGCTGTAAGACCGGTCACCATGAATCTCGACAAAAGCCGAGGTAATCCGGAATATATAGTCCAGCGCCGTAGGACGAGCTTCATGCCGGGCGAGTTGAATCGTGTCCCAGGCCTGTTCAGGCGGATTGGTAGGAGCGAAGTATTGCGGCACTTTTTTCTTCATGCCCAGCCTGTACCGTGAACTCAGCAGGTCCAGCGTCACGGAGAGCATGTTTCGAAGCCTGGTGCGATCGACTATCTGGTCTATCAGACCGTGCTCCAGATGGGATTCCGCCGTATGGTCCATCTCCGAAAGTGAATCATCCGCGGATTGCTGGAGGGTCCTTATAGGGGCGAATCCGATCATCGCCTTCGGCTCCGCGAAAATCACGTCGCCGAGATTGGCAAAGCTGGCATATACCTCCCCTGTGGTCGGGTGCGTTAGAATCGAGATATGAGGAAGACGGTTGTTATCAAGCTTCTTGGCTACTGCCACGGTTTTGGCCATCTGCACCAGGGAGAGAACCCCCTCCTCTATTCTGGCGCCGCCTGAGGAAACCACGGTCACAATCGGCAGATTCTGTTTAACAGCGGTATCGAAGGCCCTGGCTATTCGGTCACCCACCACCATTCCCATATTTCCCCCGAGGAAACCAAAATCGAGTACCGCGATGACCGTTGGATTGCCGCCAATGGTACAGGTGCCGGTAACCACCGCCTCAGAGAGCCCCGTCCTTTCCTGCGCCTCTCGGATTCGCTCCTGATAAGATTCATTACCAATAAACTTGGATGGGTCCGAAAGGGCGCCTATCAGGTCGAGTTCCTCAAAGCTTGCCGGATCGGCCAATATATATATACGTTCATAGGCGGATAAACTGTGATGGAAACCGCAAACCTCGCAGACGCGATGTTGCTGGTAAAGGTCGGACTTATGGAGCTCAGCCCCACACGAATAGCAGACCGCATCCTCTATCGGTACCTCGGGCAAAGGTTTCAAATGGATTTTCCCGGATCTTCTGCGCCTCAGCCTCTCTTTCTCAGTGAGATAAGCTCCGTATGATATCAGCTGTCTCATGGTTCTCCTTCCCAGGGATTCGAAGTTTCTGCCTCATCAAGCAGTCCTTCCTCTTCCATCTGGTCCATGAGCCTGGCGGCTCGTTGATAGCCTATATGCAGTTTCCTCTGGAGCAGCGAAGCGGAAACCCGCCCCGATTCCGCGCATACCTGTCTCGCTTTCTCCAGGAAGGGATCGGTTTCGACCGGGACCACATTGAGCGAGGCAAATTTCTGAGCCACAACATCCGTTTCAGGCGGGAAATTCACCGAAGCCCATTCCTTCCAGAAGTTAACCAGTCTCTCAATCTCCTCGTCTGATACAAAACATCCCCTGATACGCTTCGGCTTGTTCGCCTCGGGAGGGATATAAAGCATGTCCCCTTTACCCAGAAGCTTCTCCGCGCCGATGCTGTCGAGAATGGTGCGTGAATCAATAGAGGAAACAACCGCGAAGCTGATCCGGGTAGGGAAGTTCGCTTTTATCAACCCGGTGATAACATCAACCGAAGGCCGCTGGGTTGCTACGACCAGGTGAATTCCGGTAGCACGCGAGAGCTGCGCCAGTCTGCATAGCAACGGCTCCACCACATCAGCGCTCGTCATCATAAGGTCAGCCAGCTCATCGATGATGATAACCAGATAGGGCAGTGGCTCCGTTACATTGGGATGCTTGTTATAGCCCTCAATATTACGAGCCCCTACCTCAGCGAATTTGTGGTACCGGTTATCCATTTCCATAGTCACACGTTTTAATGTGTCAATCGCCTTATCCACATCCACCACGACCGGCGTTATCAAATGAGGAATATCACTGAAGGTTACCATCTCCACCCTTTTGGGGTCGATCAGTACCAGCCGAACATCGTGCGGTGAGGTCTGGGCCATTATGCAACTGACTATGCAGTTCAGGCATACCGATTTTCCGCTCCCTGTAGCGCCTGCGATGAGAACGTGGGGCATCTTGGCCAGATCCCCGGCGGCTGGCTCTCCCCCTGAACCCAGCCCGAGGGCAATAGCCAGCTTTGATTTGGCGGCGATCTTCTGGAAAGGCTGACTCTCAATGACGCCGCGTAGCGAGACTATAGCCGTGCTGGTGTTGGGAACCTCTATCCCTACCATGGCCTTGCCCGGTACGGGAGCCTCGATCCTGATATCGGAGACGGCCAGTGCCAGCGCAAGATCATTGGCCAGCGCGGTAATCCGCTCGACCTTCACCCTGGTTCTGGATATCTCCTCCATGTGGTACCTGGGATTCCCATCTTTATCCAGAACGGGCTTGCCGTCCGGACCCTTCTCTATTACCTTCTTGTATTTGCGAGCCCATCCCGGCTCCACTCCAAACTGAGTAACAGAGGGGCCCGGATTTATCTGTTTGACCTTTACCTCTACACCGTAGCTGGCCAGCGCTTCCTCAATCAGCCTGGCACGCTCATCGTTGTCCGCCTGGGCGAAATTCGCCTTCGGCGCCTCGTCGAGTATCTCGATGGATGGCAACTGCCGATCCACGCTGGGTTTTGCCTCCTGGACGGCTTCCGGGAGTTCATCTGTCCCTGCAACCGCCTGTGTTGCCTGATCGGGGTTGGCCGTGCCTGCCCCACCGGCCATCCCTTTACGAGGTTTACGGGTTGCTGTTGTCGGGAGGACTTTCTTACGCCGCGCCAAGCCGAAAATGCCGGCTATAAATGCCTTTATCCAGCCGAGGATTCGGAGAAGCAGCTTACGGAGCAATTGCGATAGCTGAACAAGGAGCAGCAGGGCGCGTGGCTTACTCCAGTTCCATGTCGACGCGGAAACCTGTCGCGTCGTATTGATTGATTCCCGGGGCGCGAAAAACACAATGGCGGCTATAACCATCCCCAGGATTCGAGCCCACTCCCATGAACCGCCTGCTATCTCTTTACCCATCGAGCCGGCCAGGGTTGTATCCTCCATTTGAACTCCGGCAACAGAGAGGGAAGGGTGGGTAAGGCCCATTATACCCAGAACCGCAGCGCTGAATATCAATGCCGCCAGCCAGGTGTTCCAGTACCGTCTAACACCGGGCAAACGACGCTTCCACAGCACCCAGACAGCCACCGCCAGCCATAAAGCGACTATAGCGATACCAAGCCCGCAGGCTTTAAAAACCCCCTCAGCAACCTGATCGCGAAATAAATAGACCCCTCCCGCCACCAAAATGATCGCTGTAAATGACAGGAACCATTTGGAGTGAATAAGGCGGGAACCCAAACCTCCTGGCCTCGTGTTTTTCGCTTTTCCTTTTTTATTGGCCATAAACCCGGCTAACCAACCACCTTTCCCAAGACTAAATACAAGCGGAGAAAGCCACGCACTCACGGGAAGCGCATTATCACCCCTTATTATTAAGGACGTAATTAGAACAGACTAAGTTGCTCCGGTTGTGTTTCCGCAGGCGCTTCCTCTTCCACACTTTCCTCCTGATGCCGGGCCATTATCTCGGGGAGTTTGAGGATGTCGGCTTCAATTGTTCGACGCAGGCTCTGCTGGTGCAGGGCGGCGGCGGGATGGTACATAGCAAAGCACAGCCTTCCGTCCATCTTGTGTGCGGTTCCATGGACCTTCCCAATACTTGAGCCGGGGAAAAACCTGGCCAGTGAGTGCCTTCCCAGGGTTACCAGGGCTTTCGGAGATATGAGCTCGATCTGTCGATCAAGCCACTTGCGGCATGATTCGACTTCGTTTGGAAGCGGGTCGCGATTTTGCGGAGGGCGGCATTTTATTATATTACAGATATAGACTTTATTACGATCGAGGCCGATCGACCTCAACAGCTCGTCGAGGAACTTGCCGGCGGAGCCAACAAAAGGCCTGCCCTGCTGATCTTCATAGAATCCCGGCGCTTCACCTATAAACATGATCTCAGCATCCTCAGCGCCTTCCCCCGGAACCACACTGGTGCGAGTTTTCGCAAGCTCACAATCTCGACATAACGAGATCTCTCGATTCAATTCCGCCAGCTTCGACAATTTGACCCCCTCTAAGGAAAACATCGGTCGATTTCCGGTATGAATATCTCCGAAATAAAAAAAGACCACGACACCGAAAGGTGCCGTGAGCCTTTCCTTGAAAACAGCAACGGTACTTCTCTCGTACTCCCACTGATTCCCCTGCCACCAGACTGCTTTGCGGCGGGGCGATTTCCAGGACCCGCCGCACTGAAAATCAGAGAAATCTACTCATCCTCGAAGCCGTGTTCTTTTAAATACTCAACAGCGTCCCGTACCGTGAGTATTTTCTCCGCGTCTTCATCTGGTATCTCAAGCGGATTATCCTCATCCCCGAAGTGTTCCTCAAACGCCATAACCAGCTCCACCAGATCGAGAGAATCCGCATTTAAATCGTCAGCGAATGAAGCTTCCAGAGTAACTTCACCATCGTCAACGCCCAGTTGTTCCACTATTATATTTTTCACTCGCTCAAAGACTGTGGCCATCTCGTCTCTCTCCCTCCGTGGTTTAAGTTTTAAAAGAATTATATCATGAATTCACTTTTGCATCATCATAGCACTGACGGACCCCAAAACGCCATTGATAAACCTCGAAGAATTTGTGCTGCCAAACATCTTTGCCAGTTCAACCGCCTCATTAATCGCCACCCCGGCTGATGCTCTTTTATCAAACATCATCTCAAATATGGCCAGCCGGAGTATCGCCCGATCGATAAAGGATAGCTGGTTGACCGGGAAACTGGGCGCAAACCGATGTATCAGCGTATCGATTTCCTCTCTTCTCTCCATAACCCCGGAGGCAAGCTCAATGGCAAACTTTGTTGAGTCCTCAGGCAACGATTGCTCCCCGGCCAGCCTCTGAACCGTGAAGTTCAGGTCATGGCCCACACAATCGGATTCGTACAGGGCCTGTAATACTACAGTTCTGGCTTTACGCCTTACGGTGGCCATCTTTGCGGTAGATGAATTCCTTCCCCAACCCTTTATTTTTAAAGAGACACACTGGTGATCGAATCAAGGCTGTTAATATTTATTAGTTCGACATCTCGATTGATTCTCTTGATCAAACCTGTCAGGACCTGACCAGGACCAATCTCAAAAAACGCTGAGACCCCTGAATCGATCATATATTCGACCGATGGCTGCCAGCGAACACAATCGCAGATCTGTCTTAGAATCCCCTCTTTGACCGCCTCTGCTGTTGACGTTGGCTCGGCGGTTGCGTTTGCTACAACGGGAATTCTCGGGTTCTCGAACTGGCACTTGGATACGGCTTCCGCCAGGCCTTTTACGGCCGGTTCCATCAGATAAGAATGGAAAGCTCCGCTTACACCGAGCCTGATAACCCTTTTGGCTCCCCTGGCTTTAGCCAGGTCCATCGCCCAGGCCAGCCTCTGTTTTGTGCCGCTGATAACTGTCTGCTCCGGCGAGTTAAGGTTGGCGATCTGGGTACCGGTCTCCTGGCATACCTCCTCCAGTGAAACCAGATCGAGGCCGATAATGGCCGCCATCCCGCCGGGCCGCAGGTCTCCAGCCTCCTGCATCAGGCGAGCCCGCTCCTTTATAAGGCGGATGCCATCGGCAAAGCTCAGCGCACCTCCGGCCACCAGAGCTGAATACTCACCAAGGCTATGTCCGGCGAGGAACCCGGGGGTTATATCGCATCCATTCAACTGAGCAGCCTTGAGACAGGCCACACTCACTGTCATTATCGCCGGCTGGGTATTTACGGTCTGGCGAAGCTCCTCCTCAGGTCCATTGAAACAAAGGCTTGAAAGTGAAAACCCAAGGGCATCATCCGCCTCCTCGAACACCTGCCTGGCCTCCGGAGAGTTCTCAAACAGGTCGCGACCCATCCCAACCGCCTGGGACCCCTGCCCCGGAAAGACAAAGGCAACCTGCTTCATACAACCGTCTCCAGCTCGATCCTCACAGGATAAGCGGCCGCCCATCCTGTCCCGGTTTTCATCTCTTCAATCAAGTTGAGGAGATGATAGAGGACGGTATCCATGCTGTTTATCCTTTGGCTTTCGTTACCGGATATACCTCCCTCCCCCGATAACTACCACATACAGGGCACACCTGATGAGGGGGTTTAGGACTGTGACACTGCGGGCAGGACGACAGTGCCGGCGACTTTCGGGCCTGATGGCTCTGTCTCGTACCTCGCCTTGATTTAGACGTCTTTCTCTTCGGCTCAGTCATAATTAATTACCAACCTCTTTTACGCTTTAACCATTACCCAGTGAAAGCTTCCTCAAAGGAGACCACCTGGCGTCCGCTTGCACGCTCACACAATCACATAAACTGTAATTCAGATTGCAGCCACACTTCTGACACAGGCCGGCACAATCAGGGTGGCAAACCGGCTTTCTGGGGCTGCTCAGTAATATGTTCTGGCGAAATGCCTCATCCAGATCCAGGACGTTATCCTCCCCTATCCTGAAACCTTCGGCTTCCTCGTCTTCCTGCTTGCGATCTCCAGGCAATATATCTGCAACCGGAAAATATTCCTCTTCCAGGTCAAATACAAGGACCTGCTCCACTTCCTCCAGGCATCGGCTGCATGTGCTTGTGATAACGGTCTGGAACCTGCCAGTGACGAGGATACTCCTGTTGGTGAGGACTAATGTGGCCTCTCCCGTTATGGAGAAGCCACCACCTGACGTTTCATCAACTATATAAGACCGGCTTTCGCCAATATGGCACTTTAGTTGCTGCGCAACATTGATTTTCATGGTACCCGAGAATCCCCCGCATCATTAACCTATTGTAGATTCAGGGTTTGTACATTGTCAAGAAATCGTATTCCCTCATCTAAAATGTTACCGAAGGTGGTATGGTTCACTCAACAAAGAATGTTACCGAGGGGGACCATGCCTGACGATGAAAAGATGAGTATAGATGAGCGGAGGAAGTATTTGAAACTGGTGGCGCCGCGGTATGCTAAAGTCGGGCGGAAAGGGCGTGGTGAGTTGTTGACGGAAATGGTAGAAGTGACCGAATTACATCGCAAAAGCCTGATACGATTGATGAGCATGCCGAGTCTGGAGCGTGCGCGAAGAAAGACGAGGTTGAGGCGAAGGCGATATGGTAGCGCTGTGGCTGATGTAATTCGAGTAGTATGGGAGACCCTGGATTATGTATGTGCCGAGCGTCTGACGCCCGTACTCCAGGATACAGC
>JAWOBX010000092.1:0-15140 GCA_046484125.1 Dehalococcoidia bacterium
CGGGGTGAATACCTGTGCCGTGGAGTACTGAGTCGCCTTTCCGGCACGCTTCCTGCAGCCGTGTGCAGTCTTGAGACTTGAAAGGGTAAACCCAGCCGACCGTGGTCACCACGCTTTTGCCCGATTCCAGCAGCCGCACCACCTCATCTTCGTTGGGCAACAGAGGAGTGTATATCACGCAGTCGGCATCCGTTGCCAGTATTTCGTCTATGTCGCCACTAGCTTTGACTCCTATTTCACCTATTCCGGCTATTTCACCGGCATCCAGTCCCGCTTTTTCAGGAGAATGCACCCAGCATCCGGCAAGTTCCAGTTCAGGATGGCTTTGCACTCCCTCTATCGCCGCCTTGCCGACTCCCCCAGTTGCCCATTGAATTACTCTGTAAGCCATCCTTTTAACCCCTGTTTCGTTGGAATAAAGATCAATTTTGAGAGCTCCGTCGATTTATAGCAACACCAGCAACAGAAAAATCGCGGGATTGGCCAAAAAGTGAACACCTCTTTCACATACAGGAATCGCTATACCTCAATTTACCTGGAGTAGCGTTGCTATCCGTTAGCGTCATCACCTCTCTCTATTGGCATTGGCTACCCAACAAAGGTATTACTGCCCGAGGAGTCCTCTCTGTTGTAGATCATAAGCAACCTCGCTCAGATCCATTTGTTCGAGGATCTCGTATGTCTGCAGACCTGTCTCCGCATCCCAACCTCTAAGTTCATACAACTCGCTCTTCAGCCTTTCGAACTCCTGCCTGTCAATAACGGCACCTTTTCGGGTAACTATTTGGCCGTTCTTGTCGGGGACGATACAGTCCGCATCCAACACATGGCCTTCAAGAGGATCGGTGTGCCAGCTCTCTGGAAGTGCGTCATCCTGTCGACCTTTGCGCCCTTCTCTCAGGTGTATGGCCCTTTGGAGGTTGAATACCCTCTCTCCAAATCGGTTCAGTTGTTCTTCGTTCAATTCGTTGCCGGTAACGGCCGAGTATATTTTGCTCTCGAAGGTTGGATCACCAACGTGATCTTCAAGATTACTCCACATAAAGGGGTATATGTAGTCACACAACATGAGGGATTCTTTGGTGTACTGCCGGTCCTGAATCAGTTTTGCCGCCAACGCCTTACCCTCGGTCGAGGTTAGATCAGCCGCAGCTTCACTTCCCCAATATCTTTTAGCTATCTCGCGGAGGGCATCGGTTGACAGAACCGCCCCTTCAGCCCCTTTAACCCAGCTGGACCAGTGCGCCATGGTGATACCCACTTCGTGCAACTGCTGGATCGGCTGTCTCGGCTCGAAGGGGAAGATCAAAGCATTGGTGATGTACATTCTCGGTTCGTATGAATCCCAGTGCACAATCTGACCAACGGCTTCAGGGCCAACTGATGCTGCGGCTTTCTCGAGCCCTTGTGCCAGAACATCTCCGAAACCCCGCCGAAGAGATATCATTTTGACCAGCGATTCCAGGAATTCGATGCTACCTACCTTTGACCACTCTATTCCGGTGCTCTGTTCTGTCAGGATACCCCTCTGGAAGCACCGATCCAACCATTCAAGAATTCCCTGGATGTTCCACGTGTCGAGCCCATACTCATCGCACAGCTTCGTGGCGTAGAAAGGCACATCGTTTTCCTCGCCGTAATACAATAATGACCACATAAGATAGAAGAAGCGAGACTGGCACATGAATTTCCCGCTTTCTCCATTTTTTGCGAAATACTTTGTACGGATGCAGTTTCCCAGGCAACCGAAACATGGGTCCTTTTTGGTATTCGGTCCGTACACCTTAAAGTCTACTCCCCACACCGGCACATTATCTCTTCCCAACTCGCGGAAATAGGTAGTAAGCTCGCGCAGTCTCTCCGGCTCGGCAACCCCCACTTTCCTCTTTGTTCCTCGGACAGCGACAGCCTTAAGATTCTTTGACCCCATAACTCCACCCAGCCCACCGGAACCGCTGGCATCGTTCTCTGCCAGGAGGCTGGCTGTAGTTACCATGTTCTCGCCAGCGGGGCCGATCGCCATTATTTTGAATGATTCGCCCAGTTCCTGTTTAAGAATCTCTCTGGTTTCGATGGTTCCTTTACCCCATAGTGCCGAAGCGTCTTTTAATTCCGTTTTTCCGTCGTCAATAACAAGATATACTGGACGATCGGAGCGTCCTTGAAACGTGAGTCCGTCGTAGCCGCTGAACTTCAGTTCAGCTCCCCATCGTCCACCCAGATTGCAGTAGCAGAATCTATCGGAAGCGGGGAGAGGAGATTTTCCGAATACGCCCCAGCGTGAAGCCCCAATAACCGGAACCCCTGCCATGGGACCGAGGGCAATTGTCAGGCGGTTTTTCTCATCAAAGGCTCCGACTTCTGGAGGAACTTCATCCCAGTGTATCTTGGCTGCGATTCCTCGTCCGCCGAGAAAACGACCGGCATAGTCGATAGTAGGCACGGTATGCATATTGCCGGTTGACAGGTCCACTCTCAGCATGTATCCAGCGTACCCGTAGTTCTCCAAAACCAACCTCCAACGCCACTCAGAGTGTATTTTGCGCACATAAAAATAGAAATTTGCGTAAGTATAACACGAGAATATTAGACTGTCAACCAGAATAATTTCGATTATGTCCGATATGTATCTTATTAATGCGCGCATAATTTACTTATCGGCCATTTACAATGTTATTATGACTGTAATGCATTATTGCCATATTGACGCTGTTCATGCGGCTGAGAAGATGGAAATGTTTTCGAAAGATTGAGAAAGGGCTCTGATCGCGCCTGAGGTTACGTATGGTTTTATTGCCAGAAGTTAGGGCCTGTTCACACTAATGGCTTAATTGTGATATAATGACTGTATGGAGATAACACCTGAACAATACAAGGGGATTGAAGGCTATTTCCCAACTCAAAGAGGCAATGTTAAGAATGAAAATCTTCAGGTTCTCAATGCGATTCTTTACGTTTCGGAGAACGGCTGCAAATGGAGGGCATTACCTAAGCGATTTGGTAACTGGCACACGATTTATGTGCGCATGAACCGATGGGCCAAAAACGGGGTTTTAGACCGCATATTCGAGGCGCTACAGCGTGAGAACATCATCCGAATTCGAGTGGAAGCGGTATCACTGGACAGTACAGTTGTGAAAGTACATCCCGATGGCACCGGGGCTCAAAAAAAAACGGGCGCCAAGCCATTGGTAAATCCAGAGGAGGATGGACTACCAAAATTCATATGGTTGCCGCGGGTGCTCAAGTAGCAGTGAATTTCTTGCTTTCGCCGGGCAACGTCCATGATGCCGCTCCAGGTCGAGAGTTGTTAAAGGCCACGGAGTTACAGGCAAACTTTGTTATCATGGATCGGGCATATGAGGGTGAAGAAACGCGACAGTTGGTTATGGATTTCGGTATGACTCCAGTGGTGCCACCCAAGAAGAACCGAATTTCTCCTTGGGAATATGATCGAGAGATGTATAAAAAGCGAAACGAAGTAGAACGACTTTTCAGGAGGCTGAAAGGCTATCGCAGGATCTTCTCTCGATTCGACAAGCTCGACGTGGTGTTTATGTTCTTTATCTACTTTGCTCTGATTACCGATACACTAATTAGGGTGAACAGGCCCTAATTGTAGGCAAATACTGGAGCCTTACCTCCCCACCCACCCGACGCTGGTACTCCGGTAACGCACTCAGGGTTGCGAGTGCGTTACCGGAGTACCAGCTTTTTAAGTGAAGCAATGCGGTGAAAAGTCCGTTGCTTCAACATTTGTATAGAAGCGTTAGGGACAGTACATTAGCTAATTGCTCAATAGATAAGCCGGCACATGTTAAAGAATATTCCGAAGCTGTTTTACCCGATAACCCCGCCCTCCGAATAGGCCTTTGGGCATATTTTCTAACAAGAAGCTAGATATGTTATAATGCGGCAATAAATATATTGATCGTTATGTAGTGCTACTTTATCACAGTTACATGCCATAGCAAAGTCTAATAAGGCATTCGTAAACACTATTAATAAAGTATCCGTTTAGCTTAAAGAAGGCCAATGGAACCAGTAGATACGTACCAAGCCACTAAAGATGTTATAATGTTTATAATAAGGCGTGCTGCTCAAAGTCCGCCTAAAATTAATAAGCTTAATGGACACACGGTATTGTTTCATGGCAGTCCACTCTACCTTCTTGGACTAGCAGGTATTTTGTTTGCTGTAGGCATTTTCTTAATATCTCTAGCCTCACCGCCTTGGAAAGAGATCGATCAGACAATTTCGTTTATTGCGCTAGTAGTATTTTTCTCAATTACTGGAATATGTTGTCTTCTTGAAGCCTTTAAAGCTAAAGTGCTTATCACTGACGAAAATATTTTAGCTAAAGCCCCATGGCCTGGGTACCCTCGTGTAATACAATGGGAAGAGGTAACTAATATAACCTATTCAAATGGATTTTGCTCCTTAGTTATTGCTGGAATTAACGGAACTAAAATCAGAATTTCACCATATACTTATGGCATTAAGTATCTTGTTGATTACATTGAACAGCGTTTCGATAGCCGTATGTACGAGGGAGCAAAACCCATTTTTGATCTCATTAAGACATGTACAAATGATACGTATATTACAAAATACCAACATAAGACAGTTATTACTCATAAATGCAAAACCAGCATAGAATTTGCCCCCGGGATTAAGTTGCATTCTGACGACCATAAAACTGCCGCTTATCCCACAAATGCTCCGGAGTTTTATAACGATAGAGGGATCGATTGCGGTAGAAATAATTTATATACAATGGCAATCACTAATTTTAGCAAGGCTATTGAGCTTGATTCGGAATTTGCCTCTGCATATTTTAACAGGGCTCAAGCTTACGAGCAGCGAGGATATTTACAAGAATCCATCTCAGATTATAAGGTATTTATTTCTTTAAGTGATGACATAAAGCTAGTAAATGAAGCTAAGGACTCTATTGCGAGGCTATCGACACAATAGCACTACATAACAAACGCGTCCAGCCGACTTTCAGGGGCGTCCTCCTTTGAGTCTGGTTCAGCTTCCGAAACAGGTCCAAATTCAGCTTTGTGTCATTAGAGGAATAACAGGTGTAGCAGGCATTCCGGTGAATGTGATATTATCCAGGCAATTATCTGGTTGCCGCAAAGGGCACGGTGACGATAAGCCCTGCAAGCGGCTGATACGTGGCGTTGTGTGGCCAAAATCTGAAGCTATCTTTTGGCACAACTAGAAGAAATAGCAGTGAAAAATGTTCTGATAATACCTATGCTTTTGGCAATTGTTTTATCAACAGGTTGTGCTGAAAAATCAAGCCAAGAATCGCTTGATGGAATTGGGTCAATATACACGACTAATTATGCTAACGAAGTCTTGGAATATTATTATTACATTCCAGCAAGTATAAACGATGCACCGCAAAAATCTTATCCTATGCTAGTCATGATTCCAGGCTTGTCTGGTCTAGGTGAACATTTCGTATCACAGCAATATAAACAGTTTGCTGAAACAGAGGGATTCATAGTAGCCTCACCATCATTTGTATGGGATAAGGATAATTGGGATTTTAAACGTAGCTATCAATATCCGTCAGCATGGTCCGGTGATGCCTTACTGAATATCATAGATCAATTTGAAACACAGAATGGTATTTCTATATCCAAGCTATACCTGTTTGGTATTTCTGCAGGTGCTCAGTTTGCCTTGAGGTTTTGCCTCTGGAAACCCGACCAATGTGCGGCATGTGCAGCACATGGCAGCGGGGGAAGGGTAATACCTAGCAACTATATCGATGTAGCTTTCCTAATTTCAGTTGGGGAGCAAGACATCCCAGACAGACATGCTCATTGGAGAGATTTTTGTAATGCAGCTAAAAAGCTTGGCATAGAAGTTCAGTGTAATAGATATGATGTAGGGCACCGTTTATCCATCAATCAAATCAATGACAGTTTGGACTTCTTTAAACAATATAGGTAGGCATTTTTGAAAAACTTATTCAATATATGAGCCACACAACAAACGCGTCCAGCAGACTTTCAGGGGCGGCCTCCTTTGAGTCTGGTCCAGCTTTCGAAATTAGTTTGTATTCAGCTTTGCAGCACGAGGGGTATAACAGGTTTTGGTGTATTCAGGTATTTGTGCCATAATCATCGCAAAACCGGGGTGCTGCAAAGGTACGTCCGGCCTATGCCATTAAGGCAATTTATCGCTCGCGTTATACCCCTTATTTACTCCAACTTGACATACACACTATATGAGATGTAATGTGTATATACAATCAAGGAGCGTGAAATGGGGAAGCGGACAAACATCGTTCTCGATGAAAAACTCGTTGAGGCAGGATTGAAAGCCACTGGCCTGAAAACACAAAAGGAATTAGTGGATTTTGCACTGCGGGACTTACTAAGAAGGGAGTCTCAGAAGAAGATACTGGAGCTCAGGGGAAAGATTCGATGGGAGGGAGATCTGTCTGAAATGCGTCAGGGTCGGATATTTGGATGATACTTATCGATACCTCAGTGTGGATTGATTTTCTAACCGGTCGAGATACTCTCCAGGCTGGAACCGTTACATCGCTGGTGAAGGGCAGGGAAGATATTTGTATCTGCGGAATCCTGTTGACCGAGGTGCTCCAGGGCATACGGGTTAACAAGGAACACGAAAAGACCAAAGCTATTCTGTCTGAGTTGATATTCTTGCCCATGACACAGGAAGTCTTCCTTCTGGCCGCCTCGATCTATCGCACTTGCCGCTCTCGAGGCATCACCATCCGTAACGCGACAGACTGCATGATAGCAGCTACTTGTATTCAGCATGAGGTTCGCCTTCTTCATAATGATAGGGATTTTGATTCCATTAGCACCCAGTTCAGTCTTCAGATCGTGGATGCTGCCAAACCATCATGAACTGGTCTCATCCGGAAGGACATGGGGATATAACACCTATGAGGATTCCCTTTGTCAAGGGCTACCTTCCTTTTGAATATAGATAGCTTAAAGGTCTCCGCTCTTTCGGAGACCACACCTTCCCTATCGTAACGAAATGCGCCATTTCGTTATGTCCAGATCGCTCATGCGGCGACGGGCCGAAGCCTGGGGATGAATCCCGACTTCAATTCAAATACTGGTTTGCGGAAGTCTAAATGTTCCGCTCCAAACACCTATAGGGACTTTGGCTCGGGTTCTTCATAAGAACCGGCCCTCCGGGACCTTCTTTCGAGATCCCTTCCCGGAAACTCATTCGGACCCGTTGCCGTCCTCTCAAGCCGGCGGGCTTATCCATTAAACGGATATCCAGTTACTCTGCGGGATCGGTACGGGGCGGAACCAACCGATCGGCTCTGACCGTCGCGGATTAACTCGCTCCCAGTGTCTCGCTGGGAGCGACAAGGTGAGGCTCTGCCTCCAATGAAAGTGAAGGGGAACAACAAATAGTGGGAAGGTCAAGATATAAAAGCAACCAGCGATATCAATTCTGGCAGGAGGGAAGTCACCCGGAGGTGATTCTGGATCATAATATGTTGATTCAGAAACTGGACTACGTTCATTACAACCCGGTCAGGAGAGGGTAAGTAAATGATCCTGCGCGTTGGCAGTATTCAAGTTACAGAGACTATCAGGGGCAGGCTGGACTGTTGCCGATCAGCATAATCGGCGCTCAAACTCAAGCGGCAGAGCCGCCGGTCTACACAATCCCCAGCGAGACGCTGGGAGCGAGAAAGGTTGTGGTTGCCACCAAGTATCGGCTGGCATATCACCCACAAAGCTCGTGAAGTCGAGCGTTGGGCCGAAGAATGAATCATGATAGAAATGATATAATATATCCAGTATGATTCGGTAGTGTGAGGTGATACATGTCGGTAAATACGGAGAATGTTTACAATCAAGCTTTAGAGCTTTCGCCGATTGAACGGGCAGAGCTTATCGAACGGCTTCTGAGTAGCTTTGATTTCCCCGAACGAGAAAAGATAGATTCCCTGTGGGCAAGTGAAGCGGAAGACCGAATTGATGCATTTGAAAGTGGAGAGTTGAAATCCAAGTCTGCCAAACAAGTATTTGAGAAACTTGATCAATAGCCAATTATGAATGTAGAATTCCTGGATGTTGCAGAAGCCGAATTCACAAAAGCGGTGACATATTACAACGGGCAAAGCGAAGGCCTTGGCTATGAATTTGCAGCAGAAGTCAAGCGAACGATTGGACGAATCATACAGTATCCAGAGGCCTGGCCCCCTTTTTCCGAGAGAACGCGACGGTGCCGTACAATGAGATTTCCATATGGTATCATTTACCAAATCAGAGACAGTGTTATTTTAATCGTAGCAATTATGCATCTTCGGCAGAATCCGGAAACGTTCAAAAAACGTGTTCAGTCCATATAGCCGAGTTCGGCCCAACAAAGCAATCAACCCGTCTACAGGGGCGTATCTCCCTGGGGGTACTCCCGCTTCAGCAAACCGTCCCGTTTCAGCTTTGTGCCACGGGGGCAATAACATGTTCTATTGGCAATCCGAAAACAGTCTTGGTAGAATCGGAGCAAACACCGGGGTGGCACAAACTTTTGTCCGGTCTATTTCCTCTGTAGAGGGTTATCGCCCGCGTTATAACTCCTGATCGATTGTGGCAAAAAAATTGACATTACCAACCAATAGGTATAGTATACGTATATAATACGTATACTATTGAGGTGAATCATGCAGAAGAAGCTGACGATCACGGTTGATGAAAAAGTCTATAATGGTCTTCGTAAGAGGGTTGGCCCCAGGCGTATAAGCCGTTTTATAGAAGATCTTGTTCGTCCGCATGTAATAGATGAAGAACTTGAACTTGCTTATGTCCAAATGGCTAAAGACGAAGAACGTGAATCTGAAGCATTAGAATGGGCAGAAGCTGTCATTGGAGACATTAGTGATGAACCGAGGTGAGGTATGGTGGATCAATTTCAATCCTTCTGTTGGTGGTGAAACTCGCAAGAAGCGTCCGGCAATTATCATCAGCAATGATGCATCCAACAGGCATTTGAATCGATTACAGGTAATTCCTATCACATCCAATGTAGAGCGCCTTTATCCCAGCGAAGCTTTTATTACAATCAATAACAAACAACACAAATCCCTGGCTGATCAACTCACAACGGTCAGCAAACTTCGGATGATCAATCAATTCGGTAAAGTGTCCCGTGAAGACATGTGGCAGGTAGAGCGAGCAATAAAAGTCCAATTGGCTCTATTAGATGACAAACAGGAAGAGTTATAACAACCGCGTAGAAGGGACTTTTATGGGCGCTATCCTTGTTGCCCGTTACCCGTAGCGTTGGGCCGACGAATGAATCCTACTCGCTCCCAGCGTCTCGCTGGGAGCGACAAGTTGAGGCTCTGCCTCCAATGAAAGTGAAGGGGAACAACCAATAGTGGGAAGGTCCAGATATAGAATACTGTATGGGGATACAGTACCTTGTTTTCTCACATGCACAACCACAAACTGGATTGCCATGTTCGGCAACCCGGAAGTTGCCGGAATAGTACTGGACTCGTTGAAATACCTTGCTGATAACGGACGAATGGCCATAAGAAGCGCCATAAAAGCAACCAGCGATATCAATTCTGGCAGGAGGGAAGTCACCCGGAGGTGATTCTGGATAATAATATGTTGATTCAGAAACTGGACTAAATTCATTACGACCCCGTCAGGAGAGGGTACGTGAACGATCTTGCGCGTTGGCAGTATTCAACTTACAGAGACTGTCAGGGGCAGGCTGGACTGTTGCCGATCAGAATAATCGGCGCTCAAACTCAAGCGGCAGAGCCGCCGGTCTACGCTCCCAGCGAGACGCTGGGAGCGAGAAAATTCTGGCGTTGTGCCGCCCATCATACGAGGTTGAAGATGGACATATGGAAATTCTTTGATATTACACATCGGGAACACGTTTTCTGCAACCCAATGAGTGTTGAGAAGTTTGAGGAACTCATTTCTCTCCTGCGATTGCGGCCTGCATCGCGAGTGCTGGATATCGCCACAGGGAAGGGCGAGTTCATCATTCGGCTAGTGGAACGGTACGGTATTGAAGGGACAGGAGTCGATCTTTCACCATACCATGTCTCAGATGCCCGGAAAAAGAAAAGAGAACGTATCGCCGATGCTAAGTTGAAGTTCCTGGAGATGGATGGCAGGGATTATGAGCCAGAGGAACCGGCAGGTTTCGATTTGGTGGCTTGTATCGGAGCGAGTTGGATATATGGCGGGCATCGAGGGACTTTGCAGGCACTGACCGGGATGGCAGTTCCCGGGAGTTGGGTGGTAGTTGGGGAACCGTACTGGAGGCAGGAGCCGGCGGCGGCGCATCTGGAGGCAATCGGGGAAGACCGTAGCACATATGGGACGCATTACGAGAATGTAGAAGTTGGGCAAGAGCTTGGATTGGAGCTGGTCTACACGTTGGTGAGCACCCAAGATGATTGGGACAGATATGAAGGTTTGCAGTGGTATGAAGCGGCGGCTTGGGCGAACGAGCATCCGGAGGACCCTGATGTGGAAGAGGTGTTGAAAAGGGTGCGTGAGAATAGAGAAAATTATCTGAAGTGGGGGCGGGAGACATTTGGATGGGCGATCTATGTTTTCAAGAAGGATGGCTCTGGCAAATAGTGGGCAGCATAACCATTCGTTGCCTGTACTTTTTGACAGTATGATATCATAGTGACATCATTTATCTATGCCGGGGAAAATCCGAAATATGATAAAGGATTTGGAAAGTCACGGCTTTGTAAACAGGGGAGGCAAAGGTAAACATAGGAATTTCTTACATCCAAGTTGCCCATATTCTGTTGTAATTTCTGGTAGTCTTGGCGATGATGCCAAAGATTACCAGGAGAAAGCAGTCAAGAAAGCGATCAGAGGTATAAGAAAATGAGCACAAATATTTCTGACAGATATTTGAAGGTTATCGAATGGTCCGATGAAGATAATTGCTATATCGGGAGTTCTCCTGGACTCTTCGATGGTGAAAAGAAGTAAACAGGAATGGAGGTCTGGTTGTGGATAAATCCGGTGTGGCGCGACTGCTGGTTGTGGGGGTAATGGCGATAGCCATTTTATCCGTAAATCCGGTTTTAGCCGATGACGATGATGATTGGTCGGACGCGATGGAGTGGTTCTCTGATTTAGCTGAAGAAGCTGGAGCATCGACGGGCGGCAGTGGCGGAGGTGGTTCGGGCGACTTTACTTCAGATGATTATAATCCGCAGTCCGATATGTCGGGAGGGGCTTGCGAAGAACCGCCCTACCATCCCATCTGTCCCGGTTGCGTCGGAGACCTCACCCTGGAGGCAAACAAAGATATCAGGGTCATACAAGGGATGCACACGGTTGACTGTAAATACGTCGGGGGCGATGGTTACTCTCAGAGAGTTCCCCAGGCGGAATTCAGCATCGCCTGGGCGGAGGATGACGGTGTAATCCCCGGGCTCATGGATCAGCTTTGCTGGCCGGATTACATCGGCTGGGATGAGTGGTGGGAGAGCGATAAAGCGGTATCGGTTCCAAACGTCTACCTCCATGATGACAGGATCGATCTGAAGGGCGAGCTTAAAAATGCACTGAAGGAGGCGCTTGCCAGGGCGGAGGCGAGGGCGATAAGCTGCGATGGAAGCGAAACGGTCAGTCCCTCCGAGATCGAGGATCCTTCGGATAACGGCGGCTCGCGGCCCCAAGGGGAGTTCGTTCCGAGCGGTCCCTTCGGCAACGACTGTTCCATCGATGAGGAAGCTTTCGATAGCGACTGGATGGACTATTCCGATTTCGATGAAAGAATCCCGTTTGAATCGAGAAGCTACGAGGTTCAGCAGTATCACAACACACTGGATAGAGCTTCTGAGCTCATGCTTGAGGCGTATCTCCTGGAGCGTGACATGGAGATAGACCGTAATATGCGTAAGGAGATGAGGAATTTAAGGGATGCGTTGAACCGGAACCTGAAGCAAAACCTGATAAAATCCTTCATCCGGCTTACCTGGTTGACGTATGATACAGTGAAAGCCGGCGTTGCCAGGGGAAGGTCCTATGCTGCCGTGGTCACGGATGCTGAGGCAACCGGACTTCAACAGGTTCTGGCGGTTACCAATTTCGTCAACGAGAATATGCCGGCGGATTCGGCCATTGCGATAAACACGCAAACAACCAGCGGCAAATTTATGGCCGTTGGAGCCAAGGGAGTGCTTGACGCGATGGGTGAGTTCGCCGGGGGGAATTTCTCATCAATGGGAATGTCCAAAAGCGCGGCGACGGTCGGCTCGAACTTGTTTGGAGAAACGTTGAAGCAATCAGGGGTTCTTCCCTCCAGTCCGGAACTGACTGATGAGGAGTTCGACATATTAAGGTCGCAATATGAGAGAACACGTACCCTGGATAAGGCGCTGGCCAGAAGTTACCGGATAAATGCCGAAAGGAGGGACCGGATAGGCGAGATCGAAACCGAGGTGGAGGGACTCCTTGACGATGCATATGAATGGGAGGCGGAGGAGAAGGAGAGGGTCCGGATCATGCTGGAAGATGATTGTCAGCGCCAGAAGGAGAGGTTCGAGGAAGGATTATGAAGTGGAACATTTCACTCGCAGTACTTATTACGCTGGTATTGCCGGCTCTGTTACTCAGTCAGACTGATGCCTATGCCGGGGAGGATAACTCCGAAAATTCCATTCAACTGGGGGAGTACCAGGTTGAGTATGATGAATACGCTTTAGATGATTTCGACGGCGATGGCTTGGCCGAGTTGACCCTGTATTACAGCGAAGGTATTCTGGTCGCATCCGCCGAGGATACCAACGCCGACGGCGAGCCGGACTTCTGGCTGCGTTACACTCCTGACTGGTATGCCGATATGGAGATCCGTGACCGGGACTTCGACGGTGAACCGGATGTATTTATTTTCATGGATGAGAACGAGCGGATTTTAAACGTTGAGAAAACCGGCGGCGGAAAAACAACGGATGGCGGCATGGAAACGGCTATGGTCGCCGTTTACAGTGTCGCCGGTATAATCGTGGCCTCGGTGGCGGCATTTGTGATTTATAACAGAAGTCGAAAGATGAGACATTACTGATGACGCTTCGCGAAAATAATATGACCATGAAAACTTAGATACAGGTTAAATCCCCTGCTGCTCTCAGCGAGACCATGTGGCTCCTTCAATTTCGGCGCTGGACAGCAACCGGTTAAAAGAAAAAAGTAATGGCGCATTACCCGTTTTTTCCGGAGAAACCTATACTCAAAAGCGGTTAACTTCGGTATTATTGAATTATGAAGGGTGAAAAGAAACCGGATCCCTTAAGCGTGGAAAAAAGCATAGCTGAGCTCCGGGCCAGGCAGAGGACCTACCGTGAGCGGGCGCTCAAGATGTTCCCGTGGATATGCGCCAGGTGCGGGCGGGAATTCCAGGGCAAGCGGGTCAGCGAGCTCACGGTGCATCATATAGATCACGATCATGATAATAATCCGCCGGACGGCAGCAACTGGGAATTGCTGTGCCTCTACTGCCATGAGAATGAGCATTCGCCATACCTGACCAAAGAGTGGTATGAGGAGACGCGGCCCGGCAAAGAGAAAAAGCCGCAGGCTGCCTTCAAGCCGCTGGCCAAACTGGATGAACTGCTCAAGAAGAAGGAAGAGGAGTGATTCCCCGGTTATCAGTACACATTTCACCAAAATGACCTTCTAGTCACTTCACTGTAGTTCAGTCATCAGCCGAACGTCCATGCCTTGAGCCTGGCCGCCACTATGAGCAGAATGGCCAGGGCTGAAAGAGCTATCGTTGCCGAATTCATTCCTGAGGGTATTACCGAATCACCCGAGGCCCCTTTTATTCCCACCTCCCCCGGCATCCCCTGTGAGCCCATTGCGGCGAGAAGGTCCCATTCATCATCCGAATCGGATGGAGATATCCCATCGGAGCCGGCTATGGCTATATAGGAATGGCCCGAGTATGAAACAAGGTCGTCAATGAAGTACTTAACTTCCGGGTTCCATTCTCCACGCCAGTTGAAAACTTTCCCGTTGAGACCATCGGTTCCGGCAGGTCCCTCTGCCCCCGCCGCTCCCAATGGTCCGACGGGACCCGGTAATCCCGCCGTTCCGGCTGGGCCTGTATCGCCCTCCGGACCTTCCGGCCCTTCGGGTCCCTCCGGCCCTTCAGGTCCCTCCGGTCCTTCAGCCCCCGCGGGCCCCGTCGGCCCGCGATATCCTCGTGGTCCTGTGGGACCGGGAAGACCGGGTTCGATGAAAAGGAAATCGGCATCCGCGAAACCACCCTCCGAGAATTCGGCGCTTATAGTATGAGTACCAGGGATAACATCTTCCGGCAGGACCAGAAAGGCGGTGAAAGTCGTAAAATTATGATCGGTTATCGCTGGTAGTAGTGTTACTCCATCGAGGTAATAGGTAAAGAATCCCGGTTGCCCCGCCTCATCGAAACCCGTCCCTTCGACAACTACCGAGCAGCAACCCGATTCGGGAGAAAGGGTGATCTCCTGGGCATGCGCCGCGCCAATACTCAAGGTTGTAACGCTCAGAATAAAGACCAAAACAGCTATTGGGCGAAAGCAAAGCCGTTTCATGTTATTCCCTCCTCGAAATAAAAGGCAGCCCTTAAGTATATGGCTATCCAATTGTCCACGCCTTTAGCTTGGCCGCCAGCAGCATCAGTACGGCAAGCAGTGATAATCCGAACCCCGCTGAACTTACTTTAGACGGCAATCCCGGGCTTCCGGTTTCCCCAACCGGTCCCTGCTCGCCGATAATACCTTTCCCGCCCGATGGCGCGACCAGTTTCCATTCATCAATCGAATCGGTTGGCGGAGCGCCTTCCGATGATTTCAGGGCTACGTACGAATCACCTTTATATGAGACCAGGTTGTTAACGGCGTACTCGTTCTCAGGCGTCCATTCCCCGCGCCATAGTACATACAGTCCATCCGTGCCGGGAATTCCCTGCGGACCGGACGGACCTGCCGGCCCCTCTTCTCCCGGCAAGCCGGACATGCCTGCCGGTCCCTCCGGTCCTTCCGGCCCCTCCGGTCCTTCGGGCCCTTCAGGCCCTTGCGGTCCTTCCGGCCCCTCCGGTCCCTCACGGCCTTCGGCTCCGCGATACCCTGTGGG
>JAWOBX010000133.1:0-10889 GCA_046484125.1 Dehalococcoidia bacterium
GCCTCGGCAGGCACTGAAGCATCTGGAAAACTTAACCATAAAGCTGTGGAAGTGATGAAGGAAATCGGCATCGATATCAGCCATCACACCTCCGACCAGGTTGACATGTACATGGACAAAGAATGGTCCAAAGCGTACCTCTCCCAGATCGAGACAGGCAAACGAATAGGTACCACCGACGTTCTTACCAACATCGCCAAATCACTCGGGCTCACTCTGGATGACATACTGTCTTAGCCGTCTGATATAACCGACGCGTCAAAGCTTCGTTTGAAATCCGTCAGTAATTGAAATGATATTTTCGAGTGTTACTCGCTTACTCCTCCTTCTTATATTTACGGCAATCTTGAGCGCGGTAGCCCTTATCTCCTGCCTGGAGCACCAGCGAGTATCCCCGGAACCAACACCCCCGAAAGTCACTCAGACCTATTCATACAGCGTGGTTGATTCCTATCCTCACGATGATAATGCCTTCACCCAGGGCCTGGCCTTCCACGATGGGGTACTATACGAGGGAACCGGACTCCGGGGCCGCTCGTCCCTGCGTAAAGTGGACCTCGAAACCGGTGAAATACTGAGAATCAGGCATCTACCCAATCAATTTTTCGGGGAAGGTACAACTGTTTTTAAAGACTCCATCCTGCAATTGACCTGGCAGGCAAACACAGGTTTCATATACGATAAACACACCTTTGACCTGAAAGGCGAATTCTCCTACCCGACAGAGGGATGGGGGATCACCCATGACGGTAACAATTTAATAATGAGCGACGGCACGTCAAGTCTGTATTTTTTGGACCCGGATTCATTCAGGCAAATCGATCGGATAGAAGTACACGATGGCGAGGGGCCTGTAAGCAAACTCAATGAACTCGAGTACATAAACGGGGAGATATACTCGAACGTCTGGCAAACGGATCGAATCGCCATAATAGACCCCAAATCAGGATTCGTTAATTCCTGGATCGACCTTTCCGGAATTCTGGACCCTGAAGATCGCTCAAAACATGTTGACGTGCTCAATGGTATAGCTTATGATTCAAAACACGACCGGTTGATGGTTACCGGGAAACTCTGGCCGAAGATTTTTGTCATCGACCTGATACCATTAGAGGAGTAAACACGCAAGCGTTCATGCGGCGGGTGAACTAAACTGTTAGAGGTGCCGAATTGGAAAAGATCACTATATCTGTCGATGATATTTCGTTTTCAGCCTGGCTGCTGGAAACACCAACAGCCAGGCTCATCGCTGAGTCGCTGCCCATCGAAGGCCGATGCAACATATGGGGGAATGAGATTTATTTCGAAATTCCGATTTCCATCGAGGCGGAACCGGATGCACGATCGGATGTTGAGGTCGGGGAACTGGGATACTGGCCGGGTGGCAGCGCTTTTTGCATCTTCTTCGGCCCCACCCCCATGAGCAAAAATGACAGGCCAAAGGCAGCGGCTGACGTGAATGTATTCGGCCACATCACCGGCGACTGTTCGCCTCTCAGGAGTGTATCAAGAGGGATGAAGATATCCGTATTCAGAGAATAGTCATTTCATCTTCCCACTGATACATTCAGTGATAACCTGAATACTGCCCCCTGCAATTGGGTGCAGGTTACATTATCATTTACGAAAGCGGCTACCGGTAATAATCGCTGTTTTCGCCTTCAGTTACAGAACACAAGGAGGTCGATATGTCGCTTTACCTCGTTCAGCACGGTAAAAGTCTGCCAGCCGATATAGACCCTGAGAAAAGCCTCTCCGCGGAAGGACTCGCCGAGGTGGAGGCTATAGCCAGTACCGCCAGAAATAACGGGATAACGGTTTCAACCATACAACATAGTGGAAAGAAGAGGGCTCAGCAGACCGCCGCAATACTGGGATCAATTCTTCAGCCCGCTGGTGGCATCCGCGAAAGAACAGGGCTGGAGCCCACGGCCGATGTGATACCGGTCGCTCGCGAGCTCAACAGTAAGGATAATCTCATGCTGGTCGGGCACCTGCCCTTCATGGAACGACTTACTTCCTTCCTGATCACGGGGACAACGGAGAAGGCCGTGTTCAGGTTCCAGAATGGAGGGATAGTCTGCCTGGATATACACCCGGATACACGCACCTGGGCTATCAAGTGGGCACTGTTGCCAAATATCAGCTAAAAGCTGCTCGATGCTATTGCTGGAGAACCCTGGCCACTTCCCTCACCAGTGTCTCCCCTTCCTCCTTGCTTAAAGCGAGACCCTGCTCCAGCAACTGTATAGAGCGGTTCACATCGGGGTTCTGGCTCTGCAGTTCCTGAATACGCTGATTGACTTCCCTCGCCTGCGAGTCAATAACGTCGAAATCCAACCCAAGGGTAAACCTGCTATCAAGAACCTCCAGGATTGCCTTACAGCCGACCGGGTCTTTCAGTCCGGCCAGATAAAACGGCACCTCGACCCACAGGCTGTAACCGGCGATGCCCCGCCTTCTGGCAACCCATAACAGAAAATGGTTCAAAGAAGGCCTCGCTCCCTGCGGCGGGGTTTCGTAATCCACATCTGTGTTCACCCGGAGATCTTGAAGCACGCTTTTATATTCCGGCTGCGTAACCGTAGCGAATACCCTTCTGGGACTCAAGTGGCTTATTGTGGATACGAACCCTCCAACCGTCCAGATCTCCTCCGACCTGCATTGCTCTACCATAAAGTCCAGAATCGTCTCCAGATACTGGTGTGGCTCCCGGTCGGGAACATCGCCCCTGAATACAAGTACATTCGCCTGCGGGCAACTAAAAAAACGGCTCTGGGGAAAGTTGATGATATCGTCGCCGACAGCAACACCGTTGAAGACATAGAAATCCTTCAGGCACAAATCCGCCAGAACATCAAGGTCCAGCAGCTCCAGAAAACTTTCAACAACGGTGTCAGCCACCTTACCTATCTCATTTTTCCATCCAACTATAACCGTAGGATAGGATAGATGACAGTCCCCATATATCCTGAAAGATTCCTTCTGCTCGCGATTCAATCTTCCCTGTTTCCTTTATCAAAGAATTTCTCGATATCCTGCATTATTCTTTTCTTGTCCTCCTCGGTGATCGTATCCGATTCCGCTTCTTTCTCCAGATATTCCGTGTGCTTCAACTGTTCAATCCGGTCCTTCATCTCCGCCGGAATCATTTCATATAGCTTCTCAATATTCTCCTCTACCTCCCGGTTCATCATATCCAGTTTGCTTACATCCGGGTCTATACCCAGATAGTATGCCAGGACCTCAACTATGGATTTGGAGGCCTTTGGATACACGGTGGGAAATTGAGATATGTAGACCGGCACCTCGCCCAGGAGACAGACACCTTTAAATTCCCGCTCGCGGGCCATCCCGAGCAGGAGACCGTTGAGCCCGGTAATATTCCCCTCCCCGGCCCGCTCAGTGATATCGCTCATCAGTACAGTATTGGGATACCGCTTGACCTCGGTTATCAGGCCCCGATCATTCGGCACACCCCAGATCCTGGGCCTCATGGTATGGTGAATGGGAGCGACCGCAGCCGCGGCGGTAAATATCCTTTGACATCGATATCGCTCCGCCACATCAAGGACGATGGACGACATATTATAGGCGCGCTTGCTTCCCGCCGGTTGCTCCTCGCCCTCAAAGAAGATCACGTCCCTTCCAGCCAGATTCTGGAAATAGAACCGGCAGGCGGGAAAATCAAGTCCGGTCAGCACACCGTCCTCGATAGAGAGGCCTCTCGGATAGAAGAAGTCCCAGGGCTCTATTTCGGCAAACAGCTCGGCATCGACCGCCTCCCTGAGGGCATCGACGGCCACCAGTCCGATATTACCTATCCCCGGCCACGCGGCTATCATATCGGGATTGTTCAGTTCGGGTTCCTTCAGATATCTGACTCCCACTTCCTGCAACTCCTTCGGATCAAAGTTCCACTATCCGCGCCTTTACATCGTCCTCGATCGTCAACAAACCGAACGATTTTCCGGCAGCTCCCGGATTAAAAAGCAGAGTTCCATGAACATATTCATTATCCGGCGCGTGTGAGTGACCGTATATGATTATATCCGGTCTGTCAAACATGCGGCTAACCCTTTCCCTGATGCCTCCCGAACCGCCCGCTCCATGGGTCAGGCCGATACTCTTCCCTCCAGCCTGAAAAAGCTCCTTTGAGGAAAGCACCCGCCTGATCTCCGCCGAATCCATATTACCACATACGGCCTTTATATCGTTCAACCGGGCCAGCTCATCAACAACCGCTTTCTCCGTGAAATCACCGGCATGTACTATCAGATCTACTTGTGCCAGTTTTTCTATAAGCTGATCAGGCAGTTCACGCAGCGAACTGACATGAGTATCGGATATGACCCCGATTATCATCTTATAACTCCTTAACCGCTCGGCGTTTTTTTTCTCATCCGGCCACCAGTGTCGATGGGCAACCGGCGCGAGAAGCATGATTACCGTTTGTCATGAAATCCGTTAAGGTTCCTCTTCTCATACTTATACCTCAGGGGCGGATACCTCCGGGCCGGGGCTCGATTCTTTCCGTTTCGCGTCCGGAGGTCAGCCGCAGAGCGGACAGCAAAACATTCCGTAGATCACGGGGATCTATAACCTCATCATAGTTCATGGTATCCGCGGCGGCCCAGGCACCACCCAGTTCAGCGGCATCAAGAGCGAGCTGGGTATCACTATCAGCATGGGCCGCGGACCCACCACCTTGCGCCGGCATTGCTCCAAGTGTAGCGCTTGGGAAGGCCAGAGTAAGAGTCTGATGATCGAAGGGATTCATAGCCATCAGTGAGCTGCCGAAGCCGTAAGCCTTTCTGACCGTTACGTGAAGCTTGGGCGATCTCACCCTGTATTGCGCTGAAAACATTCGGGCGGCACACCGAAGGGCCCCTGACTGTTCCGCCTCCGTACCCGCCATTATACCGGGATTATCAGTCAGGAAAACCACAGGCAGGTGAAAAGCATCCGCCACCTCCAGAAAGTGAGCGGCTTTATTGGCAGCATCGCTGTCAATCGAACCCATCATAACCAGCGGCTGATTGGCCACAATCGCCACCGGCCTCCCACCAATGCGAGCGAAAGAGGTTACTATTGACGCTCCGAAGTGAGGTTGAATTTCCATCACACTCTCCGAGTCACAAAGCATATCGACCAGGTTTCTCACGTCATAGGCCTTTCTGGGATCAGGTGGAATAAGCTCCAGAACCTTGTCCAGCCTCCGTTCGCCCTCCTCCCCGCTTGAAATACACGGGGGTAGCTGCCAGGCACTTGATGGAAGATAGCTTAAATACCGCCGTACCAGTTTGAGCGCCTCCTCATCTGTAGCAGCCGGATTGTGAGCCAGACCACTCATCCTGACATGCACATCCGGTCCACCCAGCTCATCCTTTGTTACCTGTTCACCAGTGGCCGCCGCGACGAGAGGCGGTCCTGCCGAGAAAATGGCCGAATCCTCGACCATGATTACGAAATCGCTGAACATAGCCGTGAGGGCGCCATGGCCTGCCGACGCACCCATTACTACCGTCACTGTCGGTACCATACCGGAAAGACCGGCCAGCACCTGCAAGTCATTCGGGGCGTATGGATAGCGTTCCATCGAGTTTGTAACCCGCTCGCCTGCGCCTTCGAGAAGCATTATCAGAGGTACACGCTCCTGCGCCGCGAGCGCGGCCAGGCGAACCCGCTTGGCATGAGTTCCGAGCCCGATAGATCCGCCACTTACGGTAAAGTCCTCTGATCCAACAAGCACGGACCTGCCATCAATTTGCCCCATGCCGGTTACCAGCGCGTCGGCCGGGACGGCAGGTTGTGTACCACGCGGGATTCCCCCAACAAGTGTGCCTATTTCCTGAAAGCTGCCCCTATCCAGCAACCGGTCAATTCTGCCCCGGGCATCAAGTCCTCTGACCTCGTTATGCCGGGCAACCTTCTCCGTGCCACCCATGGCACGAGCCGCCGCCTTCCTTCTTTCAAGGTTATTCAATAAAGGGACCCAGCCATTCTCGTCCGCCATTGCCGTTCCTCCCGGACATGTATCTACATCAATATTTTAACAGGGTTACCGGATATTTTTGAAATTACTCTTCCGAGAATTAGAAGCAGGCTGGAAGGATTTGCACGCGCCGGGTGAACAGCGCCACAGATTGATTGAGGGCCTGGCGAACTCTACGCCTTGTTTTGATGGAGTTTTCCCTGACAGAATACCAGCATCAGAGGAGAATATTGAATACAAAAGGGATATTCGACGTTTACAGATGCTACTTCTTCTTTGGCCTCTGAATCCAGTACCCCACGCCTGATTTGGTATGGATATGCTTCGGATGCTTGGAATCCGCCTCGATTTTATTGCGCAGTCGGCCAATATAAACCCTGAGGTATTCGGTCTCCCTGCCGTAATCAGGCCCCCATACCCTTGAGAGAAGCATCTGATGGGTCAACACTTTACCAGCGTTTTGAGAGAGCTCGCGTAGTAACTCATACTCCTTTGGACTGAGGTTTATTCGCTTGCCCCCGACACTCACCATTCTTTCAGCAAAATTGATCTGTAGGTCATCACTAACGAAGGTAACCGCTTCCGATGTATCCTCCGCCGACCTGCGGCGGAGAACGGCTCTTACTCTAGCCAGCAGCACTTCAATCCCAAACGGTTTGGTAATGTAATCATCTGCTCCGAGATTCAACAGTTCGCTTGTGCCATCAAGTTCATTCCTGGCGGTAAGCATTATTATGGGCACCCTCGACCATTCCCTGATCCTCCTGCAAAGCTCAACACCGTTTATATCGGGAAGCAGAACATCCAGTATGATCAGGTCCGGCAGAGTCTGTTCCAGTGTTTTCAAAGCCGATTCCCCATCCTCCGCTGTAACCACGGCAAACCCGCGTGATTTCAGGTTTGCGCTGACGAACCTCAGTATGACCGGATCATTGTCAACAATCAAGATCGTAGTATTATCCTTCATTCTATCAATATACCCCCTGCCTTTATTGGCATACCACTGGCTTCCTTCCGTACCCGATAACGAATCTGGTTAACAACAGCTATAAAAACTTCTGTGCATCAGTAGTGATTTTAACCCCATCAGGACAAAATCTCAATACCGGTTCATTGGCATGTCAACCACATTAGAAAGGCTATACCCCTGAGATTTGTTAATTGAGTGTTTATGTATTATACAGCATACTCCCAACTAAAAGAAATGTTTTCCGGAACTAAAAAACAGTTATTGGTTCGAATCCATACCAGTATTCGCCTGGAATATTGTTTTCCCTAACCGGAAAAAAGAGGGACTTCAGGCTCGCAGCGTAACCATCCCCCAATCATGCGGGACTTTTAAAGCTGGTGGACACCCCCAGCCCGGGCGAAGTCACCTCTTATTGAAGAGGTTCCCTGACATCCCCCGGGAAATCAACAGCTCAACCAGTCCGCAACTTTTCCATAAGCCAGCCAATATCCAACTTGTATAATTTATTTAACATATCTATTGGAACAATCAGCAATGCTTATGATATACTCATTTCGTATTCTGATTGTAAAGGGGATGATCTGAATGCCGCGCAGGTTATGAGCACAAAACACTGATAGAGCGTGCCTCAACAGTTACAACATGAAAGGAGAATCCAACATTGAGTATTTCCTGGCTTTTGGCCCAAAAGCGGCTGATCATCCTCGCAGGGGTGATCTTCGGCGTCCTGGGCGCCATGCTCGTCGAGTGGGGTAACCCCGCCAACATGGGCATTTGCATTGCCTGCTTCTGGCGCGATATTACCGGTGCTGTCGGGCTTCACCGCGCCAGCGTAGTCCAGTATATCCGTCCCGAAATCATCGGCATTGTCTTCGGGGCCCTTCTTTCATCCCTGGTTTTTCGCGAATTCCGATCCCGCGGCGGCTCAACGCCACTGATTCGATTCATCCTGGGTGCTCTCTTTATGATCGGTGCGCTGGTTTTTCTTGGCTGTCCGGTTCGGGCACTGCTGAGGCTGGCGGGCGGCGACCTGAACGGCATTACCGCGCTGGCGGGCATCATCGTCGGGGCGCTTATCGGCATATCCTTTCTTCGCCGGGGGTTCAACCTCGGGAGGGCGAACCGAATGAAATATGCAGCGGGGTGGGCCATCCCCCTAATGATGGTCGGTCTGCTGCTCATACTGCTCATCGAGCCTTCCTTCCTGTTCGGAAGCGAATCCGGACCCGGGGCAATGCAGGCGGCCATTGGTGTCTCTATTGCCGTCGGAGCCGGTGTCGGCCTGTTGGCGCAGCGAACCAGAATGTGCTTTGTCGGTGGCTGGAGAGATATCTTCCTCACCCGTGATTTTTACCTGGTGAGCGGGATCGTTGCCTTCTTCATTGGAGCAATTATTACAAATGCGATACTGGGTAACATCACCTGGGGATTTAAAGACCAGCCGGTGGCGCATGACGAACACCTGTGGAACTTCCTGGGCATGTTGCTGGCAGGGCTGTCCGCAACTCTTCTTGGGGGTTGCCCGCTGCGTCAGACGATCCTGGCCAGCGAAGGCGATACGGATGCCGGGATAACCGTTCTTGGCCTGGTTGCCGGGGCTGCCTTGGCTCACAATTTCATGACCGCCGCCAGCCCCGCGGGGATTGGCGACTTCAGTGTTATAGCGGTCATCATTGGAATCGTCTTCTGTCTGGGCATAGGCATATTTTTCAGAGAAACGGCATGAGAGGGTAATTTGGCAATTTTCAAGCGGAAACCAAAGGATACTTTTGAGGGCGGCGGACTCGTGCTTTTTGAGGATGTTCCGCAGGCTATACGCACGGAAAAAGTGCTCCGTAAAGCCGGTTACCAGGTAAAGCTGGTAGCGCCGCCACCGGCGCTGCGCAAGGGCTGCGACCTCTCTGTTGAAATTAATCTGGTGGAGCAAATGGGGATTGAAAGGCTCCTCGGAGAGCAAAATCTGGCCTATATGGAAATTTCACCACTGCGTGAAAAATCCTCGGATTTGCTGGATATGGTTAAGGTAACCGATTTCGGTAATGCGGTGATGGTCAAGGCCGGTAACATGAAGATCAGCTTCGATAAATCGACCGGCGTGATTCTGAACACTTCAGGTGGCGGGTGCCCGGATATTCCCTATCTGCATGCCGAGCTCATCGATAAGAAACTTGCCGAAGCCCCTCGCCCGAAGGATATCGGGTTTACGCTGTGCGCGCTCATGGCTGACCGGGCATTCGAGGAATGCCTGAATATCTGGGAAGGAAACCAATCGTGTTTTTAATCGCCGGCACCTTACCAATAAAAGATATGCCGCTCATCACCGGCGTGGTCGAGAGAAACGGAGTCGACCTCACCGTCGATGGGCATTGCTTTGGCGGCACCCAGGGAACCGGGGCTCTTATCGGTGCGGCACTGGCGACAACGCATTATCTTGGAATCGATCCGCCTCATGCGCTGGTCGCAGGGGATATCGGACGAGGGAAAGGCAGTTTAGCTATTTATGAGTATCTGGCGAAGAACCTGCCGGATATGCTGCCGGACGTGCTGGTGATGCACTACATCCTGCCCGATATGGCCCGGATGAGAAGCGTGTGTGATGCTGCGGACCGCTGTAAGAAAAAGCCCTTAATGATAGCCGATGCTGCTTCTATGTACGCGGCTAAAACAGCCGGAATCGCTCGCCGATTCGATGTCTTTACCCCTGATTTGGTAGAGCTGGGATTCATGGCTGATCCTGAAGCGACTCATCCTGCCTATATAGCCGATCATCTTTTTGATGCGGATACCGGTCGTGTGCCGGATTTAATCGAATCCGCTTATCATCAAAACAGTGCCCCAAATCTGCTTCTGGTAAAAGGCTCTACCGATTACATTGTTATCGAAGGGCATATTCTTGAAACCGTCCGGGAACCGAACGTGCCGGCGCTGGAGGCTATCGGCGGAACCGGCGACACGATCACAGGCATTCTGGCCGCGCTGCTGGATGCGGAATTAGAACCTCATGAAGCGGCAATCATCGCTGCCAAAGCGAATAGAATGGCAGGGCAGTTCGTTCAAGCCAGTCCGGCGACAAAGATATCCCAAATTATCGAGCAGCTTCCCGCTGTATTTAAGGCACACCTTTGTGCCTGGAGCGGGGTGTGCTGTATCAATTACGTAAAATAAAGGAGGTACCATGATTGAAGTTGATGCCCGGGGTTTTTCATGCCCCATACCGGTTGTAAAAACGAAGCAAGCGATTGACAGTAACCCGAATCAGCCGATCACGGTGCTTGTGGAAAGCGATGTTTCCAGGGAAAACGTCACCCGCCTGGCTCAGGGCAGGGGTTATACGGTGGATACCCAGGACATTGAAGATGGGTTCAAGGTCAACATGATTCCCGGATAATACTTTAGGTGATAGAATCGGTATTGCAATACACGTTAAAGGAGAACCATCGTGGCAACCACCATCGATGCCAGGGGACTGGCCTGCCCGCAACCTGTTGTTCTGACCAACAAAGCTATCGAGGAATCCGATGAAGTGACAACTATAGTCGACAACGAGGTTGCCAGAGAGAACGTTTCAAGGCTGGCAGCAAATAAGGGATTCGGCATTAACGTGGAAGAGAGAGAAGGCCTCTTCTATATCCATCTGACGAGACAGTCCGCCGGTTTTATAAGCGCAGACTCGGAGCCGGCGAGCGGCCCCATCGTAGTCCTCATAGGGTCCGACACCGTTGGCCGCGGCAGCGAGGAACTGGGCCGGAAACTGATGACCGCTTTCATTCAGGTTCTTCACGATATATCCCCGAAGCCTGATACCATAGTTTTCATGAACAGCGGTGTGAAGCTGGCGGTCGACGGTTCACAGGTGGTCGAAGACCTGAAGGAGCTCGAGGAAGAGGGAACTGAACTCCTTGCATGTGGAACCTGCCTGGGATA